>JANQSB010000555.1 GCA_028284295.1 Myxococcota bacterium
ATCGGCGACCGCTTCCTGGGCATCTTCAACCAGTTTCCGGCGGTCTCGGTCTCGATCGTAGACCTGGAGAAGCGCAGCTTCGTAGAGGCGATCGGCATCGCCGGCTGCGCGGGCATCTTCCCCGTCGACCCGAGCCACTTCGCCACCCTGTGCGGGGACGGCACCGCGGCGCTGGTGGCTCTCGACGCGGAGGGACGCAAGCAGGCGATCCACCCGAGCGAGCGCTTCTTCGACCCCGTGGAGGATCCCGCCTTCCTGTCCGCCGGGCGCGACGGCACGAGCTGGACCTTCGTGACCTTCGGCGGCACGGCTCGCAGCGTGGACTTCGCCGAAGGGCGTGCCGCAGTGGGCGAGCCCTGGTCGCTCGCGAGCGAAGCCGAGCGGAGAGCCGGCTGGCGCCCGGGCGGCCTGCAGCTCGTCGGCCTGCACGCCCCGAGCGACCGGCTCTTCGTGCTGATGCACGAAGGCCAGCCCGGAAGCCACAAGAAGGGCGGCACGGAGATCTGGGTCTTCGACCTGAACGAGCGCGCGCGGGTCGGACGCTTCCCCGTGCCGAACCTGACCGCCGCGTTCCTCGCGGACCAGCTCCGAATCGAGCGCGACAGCACCATCGAGAGCCTGCTCCATTGGGTGGTGCCGTCCGAAGGCGGCCACGCCCTGGCCGTGACCCACGACGACGATCCGGTGCTCTTCGTCCGTTCGGCGACCATGGGCGCCGTCGCGGTACTCGACCCCGAAACCGGCGAGACCCTGCGCTTCCTCTCGGAGGTCGGCCTGGCCGGCCCGACCCTGCGGGTTCCGGAGGCAGGACGATCGCGATGAGCCGACTCGACCGCATCTTCGAGCGCTTCAGCCGGCACCTCGCGCGGCGCGAAGGGCGTCGCAGCTTCCTGGCCCGCACCGGCACCCTGCTCGTCGCCGGCGGTGCCGCCCCGCTCCTTCCCGTCGCCCGTGGCTCCGCGGACCCGAGCCGCGTCGCCGCGCCCGACGAGGACATCGAAGGTCCCGAGGGCGATCCCGAGCGCTGCGAGTACTGGCGTCACTGCGCGATCGACGGATCCGCCTGCGCGTGCTGCGGTGGCAGCCCCACCCAGTGCCCGCCGGGCACCGAGGTGTCCCCCGTCACCTGGGTGGGCACCTGCCGCAATCCCGCGGACGGCAAGGACTACCTGATCTCCTACAACGACTGCTGCGGCAAGACCTTCTGCGGGCGCTGCATGTGCAATCGCAACGAGGGCGAGCGGCCGGAGTACCACTGGTACCGCAACAACGACATCAACTGGTGCGCGGGCGCCCGCAGCCAGGTCTACAACTGCTCGCTCGCCGTGGTGATCGGTCAGGCCAGCGAAGGTCAGCCCGAGAAGTGATCGCCGTGCGCGCGACCCTGGCCGTCCTCGTCCTCGTCCTCGGAGGGGCCTCGCCCCTGGCGAGCACCGCATCTGCCGAAGAGGAAGCCCTGGCGGCGGCCCCTGCGAGGGAGCTCTACCGGCTGCACTGCTCGGGGTGCCACGGCGCCGATGGCCGGGGCGTCCCGGGGACCACGCCCGACCTCCACGCCCTCGGTGCCGTCGTGGCAGCGCCGGGCGGGCGCGAGTACCTGGTGCGGGTCCCCGGAGTCGCCCAGGCGCCCGTCGAAAACCGGGCCCTGGCCGGCCTGCTCGGGTGGGTGCTGCGGGAGTTCTCGGGTACCGCCGTCGAGCCGCCGTACACCGGGGACGAGGTCGGCGCGCTGCGTCAGCGGCCCCTGCGCGACCCGCTCGCTGCACGGCCCACGGGCCACCCGCAGGACTCGCGCTAGCGGCGCTTCGCGCTCGTCCGGCCTGGACTTCTCGCCGGGCTAGAGCAGGTCTCCCTGGAAGGCGCAGTGGCTGCGCTCCATGGCGAGCAGGCGCGCCTTGAGCTCGAGACCGCCCCCGTAGCCCTGCAGGTGGCCGTTGCTGGCGATCACCCGGTGGCACGGAACGACGAGCGAGATGGGATTGGCGCCGTTGGCGGCACCGACCGCCCGGGACGCGGCGGGGCTGCCGATGGCGTCGGCGATCTGGCCGTAGGTGCGGGTCTCTCCGAAGGGAATCCGGGACACCTCCTCGAGCACCGACAGCTGGAACGGCGTTCCACGCAGATCGATGGGCAGCTCGAAGGCGTCTCGCTTGCCTTCGAGGAACTCCTGGATCTGCGAGACCACCGTGCGGTTGGGCTCGAAGCCCGGCTTCACCCGAGCGGACGCCGCATGCCGCACCCGCCAGCCGTCGAAGCCACGACCGTTGGCGTGCGGCAGCTGGACGTAGGCGAGCCCCTTCTCGCTGCTGGCGACCCGGACCGACCCGACGGGAGTCTCGAAGTCAGCCGTATACAGCGCGTCCATCGGGGGCGATCGTAACACCGACGACCCGCGCGCTTCAATCTCCGGGTCCCGAAAGAGCGCCGACCGCAGCACCCGCGTCCAGCACCTCGACGGTCCAGGCCGCGGCATCCCGCGTCACCTCGTTCCACATGCGGTCGTAGGCGGACTGCAGCCCGGCGAAGGGCATCCCGAAGACGAGGAAGAGCTGCTGGACCAGACGCAAGCGATGCTCGAAGCGGCGGCTGCCGAGCTTCCGCCCTCCGGTCTCGAAGATCTCCACGGTCGTCGTGTAGCGATGGGTGGACCAGGACGGAATCACGTACAGGGTGAGCCCGCTCAGGACGGCGGCCGCCACGGTCCCACGATCGCCTCCTTCGTCCGTGACCTGGAGGCGCGCCAGATAGCGGGGCGCATCGCCGCCCTTGACCCGCTTCGTCCGCGAGAGCCAGTGCACATAGGCGTTCTCGACGTCGCCCATCAGGTTGGCCCGCAGGGCGTTGTCTGCCGCGACACCCGTGGCCTGGGCGCTCACCTCCACCTTCATGGAGTGCATGCTCTCGCCCGCGAGCGCCTCGGGCGGAAAGCGGGCGAAGTCGCGCGCGTCGTTCGACTGCACCCCGATGCAGCCCGTGCAGACCAGCAGGGCGCTGACGAGCACACCGCGCCACGCGGCCGGGGCGCGAGCCGACCCACGGAGGCGCCTCAACCCGTCAGGACTCCTCGCCTTCGATCTCCGCGTCGCGGATCTCCAGGCGCTTGATCATCTTCTGCAGCGACTGCCGCGGGATTCCCAGACGCTCGGCGGCCCGGGTCTTGTTGCCCGTGTCGCGCAGCGACTGGACGATCATGTGTCGCTTCAGCGCCTCGACGGCCAGGGCCATGTTGGGCTCGCTGGCGATCGCAGGGGCGACCGTGCCCTCGCGGGCGGCGCTGCCGCCGCGGACGTGCTCCGACAGCATCTCCACCCCCACCATCCGCTCGTCTCCGGCCAGCGCCACGACCCGCTCGATCTCGTTCTCCAGCTCGCGCACGTTGCCCGGCCAATCGGCGCTGCACAGACGGTCCATGGCGGCGTTGGTGAAGCCCGAGAGCTCCCGGCCCATGCGATGCGCCACCCGGTCGAGGAAGTGATGCGCGAGCGCAGGCACGTCCTCGCGCCTCTCCCGCAGGGGCGGCACCGGGATCTCCACCACCCGCAGGCGGTAGTAGAGGTCGTCGCGGAAGCGGCCTTCCTCGACGGCCTTCTCGAGGTCCTTGTTGGTGGCGGCGATCACCCGCACGTTCACCTTGCGGGTGTCCGAGGAGCCCAGCGGCCGGATCTCGCCGTCCTGGAGCACGCGCAGCAGCCGTACCTGCATGCCGGGCTCGGTCTCTCCGATCTCGTCCAGGAAGATGGTGCCGCCATCGGCGATCTGGAAGAGCCCCTCCTTGTCGGCATGGGCGCCGGTGAAGGCACCCTTCTTGTGGCCGAAGAGCTCGCTCTCGAGCAGGGTGTCCGGGAGCGCGCCGCAGTTCTGCGCCACGAAGCGCTTCTCCTTGCGGGGCCCCACGTAGTGGATCGTCTTGGCGATGACGTCCTTGCCCGTTCCGGTCTCACCGGTCAGCAGCACCGTGGCGTCGGTCTCGCTCACCTTCTTCATGACGTCGAAGACCCGCTGCATGGCCGGGCTGTCTCCGACGACGCCTTCGAACGAGTAGCGGCTCTCGACCTCGCCGCGCAGGTAGAGATTCTCGGCGCGCAGCTTCTCGTTGGCTTCGGCCAGGGCGCCCGCGAGCTGTGTGTTCTCCCAGGCCAGCTGGTAGGCCTCGAGCGCCCGTCGCACGTTCATGCGCAGCTCGTCGGGATCCCATGGCTTGGGGAGGTAGCGGTAGATGCGGCCCTCGTTGATCGCGCGCACCAGCGAGTCCATGTCCGCGTAGCCGGTGAGCAGCATGCGGATGGTGCGCGGGCTTCGTTCGCTCACCTGCTCCAGGATCTCGACGCCCGTCATCCCGGGCATCACCTGGTCGGCGATGATGAGCGCGATGTCCTCCTTGTCGAGGATCTCGAGCGCCTGCTCGCCCGTGCCAGCCGTGAAGACCCGGTGCTCGGGAGTGAGGGTCAGCTCGAGGGACTCGAGGATCGCCGGCTCGTCGTCGACGAGGAGGATCCCGTGGCCGTCGGGATCGGCGGGATGCACGGCACCGGGCCCGGTCACCCGCGCTCCCGCAGCCTCTCTTCCAGACGCTCGAGTACCTGGCTCTCGAGGCGCACGCCGTCGAGCCGGTCGATCTCCTGCATGCCCGTGGGACTCGTGACGTTGATCTCCGTCAGCTTCCCGCCGATGACGTCGATCCCCACGAAGAAGAGACCGGCCTCGCGCAGGTCGGGGCCCACCCGCTCGACGATGCGTCGATCGTCTTCGTCGAGCTCGGTCCGTGCGGCTCGACCTCCGGCGTGGAAGTTCGCCCGGAGGTTCCCTTCGGGCGGAACCCGCAGCACCGCCCCCAGGAACTCGCCCTCCAGGAGCAGGATGCGCTTGTCGCCCTGGCTCACCTCGGGGATGAACTGCTGCCCCATGGCGAAGCGCGTGTCGAAAGCCGTGGTCTGCTCGAGGATCGAGCCGAGGTTCGGGTCGCCGTCGACGAGCTGGAAGATGCCCTCGCCGCCCTTGCCGTCGAGCGGCTTGACGACGATGTGGCCGCCCATCTTCGCCATGAACTCCCGCAGCGCCCGGGCCTCCCGGGTGACGATGGTCTCGGGCATGAGCTCGGCGTGGCGCAGGGTCCAGATCTTCTCGTTGTAGGCCAGGATGGAGCGCGGCTCGTTGAGCACCCAGGTCCGGCGGCAGAGCTGGAGCAGCTGGGTGACGGCGATGTAGTCGGCGTCGACCGGCGGGTCGACCCGCTGGAAGGCGACGTCCACCTCGTCGTCGAGCACGACGTCCCGCGCCGGGCCCCGGGACACGTGGTTTCCGAGCTCGCGCCGGAGGGTGACCGGAGTCACCCGGGCCCGGGTCCGCCCTTCCGAAACCCACAGCTCGGACGGGTCGACGTAGAGCACCTCGTGGCCGCGGGCCTGGGCCTCGAGCATCAGACAGAAGGTGGTGTCCTCGTCGATCGAGACGGAGTCGATCGGGTCCATCACGAACGCGAGGGTCCGGGGGTCACTCACGGAAGCGCACCTCACGCACCGGAACCGGCGGGAACCGGCGGTCGCATTGCGGGGACGAACACACGCCGGCCTCAGTGTGCGACCTCGCCGCCCGCGCTGCCACCGGCGCTCCCACGAGCCCGGAAAGCTGCCGGCTCGACGGAACCCGCGGTAGCGAGGTGCCCCAGCCCTTGGCTAGCGTCCGATAACTACTGGAGTTCGCATGGCTTTCATCCGGCCCGGGGGGTTCCGGATCCTGCTCGTGGGAAGTGCGCTCCTGGTCCTCGGCTCTGCCGCCTTGGGCTTCTGGTTCTACCTCACCTTCCTGCGCGCACTCCCCGACCTACAGAGCGTCGAAGACTTCCGGCCGCCCCTGGCGTCCCGCGTGCTCGACCGCAACGGCGTCCCCATCGGCGTGTACTTCGAAGAGCGGCGGACCCTCGCGCCGTTCGACGAGCTGCCCGAGCACACCCGCCTCGCCTTCGTGGCGGCCGAGGACCAGAACTTCTTCGAGCACGCGGGAATCGACTACGTGGCCATCGTGCGTGCGGCCTGGGTCGACCTGCGAGCCGGGGAGATCAAGGAAGGCGCCAGCACCATCACGATGCAGCTCGTCAAGCAGCTGCTGCTCTCCCCGGAACGGAAGTTCCGTCGCAAGATCCGCGAGATGATCCTCGCCAAGCGCATCGAGAGCCGCTTCAGCAAGGACGAGATCCTCTTCCTCTATCTGAACCAGATCTACTTCGGTCACGGCGCCTGGGGGATCCAGGAGGCGGCCCGTTCCTACTTCCGGAAGGACGTCGACGAGCTGACCCTCTCCGAATCGGCCCTGCTGGCCGGACTCCCGCAGCGCCCGTCGGAGTACTCGCCCTTCCGCGATCCCGAGGCCGCCGAGAAGCGGAGACGCTCGGTGATCCGTCGCATGCGCTCGATGGGCGTCCTCGACGAGGCCGGTGCCGAGGAGGCCCTGGCGGACGTGCCGGTGCTGGCCGAGAACGAGCCCGATCCCGACTACGAGGCGGCGCGCTACTTCACGGAAGAGGTCCGCCGCTACCTGTACGACCACCTCGGAGGCGACGCGGTCCTGAACGACGGCCTCGTCATCGAGACGACCCTCGACATCGAGCTGCAGCGCGCGGCGGTGGACGCGATCGAGACCGGCCTGACCGCCCACGACCACCGCTATGGCTACCGCGGCCACCTCCGCCGGGTGAAGAGCAGCGAGATCGAGGCCGAGATCCTGAAGCTCGCCGAGGAGAACGACCTCCTGCCCGAGGAGCCGGAAGAAGCGGAGCTCGCCGAAGGGCAGGTAGAGGGAGAGATAGAGAGAGAGGCCGAAGAAGCGGCCGGAGAGGAGACCCAGGCTCTCGCCTCGAGCGGAGACGGCGGCGAGGAGGCCAGCGACGAGCTTTTGGGCGACGAGGCCGGCGAGCTCGCCGGCGCGACCGGGGACGAGCCCGCCGAGGCAGAGGAGGTCGCCCTGCCCGAGCTTCCGGAAGACGAGCCGGTCACGGGCGTGGTCCTGGCGGTCGATCGCAAGGCGGAGGTCGCGCGGGTGGCCTTCGCTCCGGAGATCGAGGCCGAGGTCCACCTCGCCGACGTCGACTGGGCCACCAAGCCCGAGCCCCGCCAGCCGCCGCGCACCCTCAGCCGCATCGACTGGCTCTTCCGCAAGGGAGACGTCGCGACCTTCAGGCTGCTTCCCGAGGGCGGCTCCAAGGCGCCCTATCCCGAGAAGCCCGAGATCGACGAAGAGACCGGCGAGCCGCTGCCGGGCATCCCCCGCGTCGAGCTGTACCAGGTGCCCCAGGTCGAGGGGGCACTGCTCTCGCTCGAGACGGCCACGGGCGACGTCCTGGCCATGGTGGGAGGGCGCGACCCGGCGCACAGCGAGTTCAACCGGGCCACCCAGGCGCAGCGACAGCCGGGCTCGTCCTTCAAGCCCTTCATCTACGGCGCCGCCCTGTCCAAGGGCTACACCCCCGTCTCGATCATCTACGACCGCCCGATCGTGGTCGAGGACTCGGACTCGGGCTTCGTCTGGCGACCCCGCAACTACAGCCGCCACTTCTTCGGCCCCATGCCCATGCGCCGTGCGCTGGCGAAGTCCGTCAACAACGCCACCGTCCATCTCTTCCGCGACGTGGGGGTCGACTACGTGATCGACTACGCACAGCGGATCGGTATCCAGAGCGAGCTGACCCGCGACCTGACCCTGGCCCTGGGCTCGAGCGTGGTCAACCTGCTCGAGCTGACCAGCTCCTACGCGGTCTTCCCCAACGGTGGACGCCGCGTGGTGCCGCGCTTCATCCGCAAGGTCACGGACCGCGAAGGCAACGTGCTGCTGGAGGACATCGCCCTGGGCAGCACCCCGCCGCCGGCGGGCGCGCCCATCGAGGAGGGCCCCGGCGACCCCGCGCTCGCCGACGCCGACGAGGGATACCCCGACGGCGAGATGCTGCCTTCGGACCAGATCATCAGCGAGTCGGAAGCCTTCCTGATGTGCGACCTCCTCAAGGCGGTCGTCAACGAGGGAACCGGCCGCGGGGTCAAGCGCCTCGGCCACAACCTGGCCGGCAAGACGGGCACCACCAACGATCAGGCCGACGCCTGGTTCATGGGCTTCTCGCCGGACGTCACGACCGGAGTCTGGGTCGGCTACGACTCGGTGCAGCGGCTGGGCTGGGGCGAGACCGGGGGCAAGACCGCCCTGCCCATCTGGCGGGACTACATGGAGGTCGCTCTGAAGGGCCGCCGTGTCCACGACTACGACGCGCCCGACCAGATCGTCTATGCGCGGGTCGACCCGGAGACCGGGCTGCTGGCGGATGCCAGCACCAGCAACGCCTACTTCCAACCCTTCCTCGAGAACACCGCCCCCACCGAGTCCAGCAGCAAGCAGTCGCGGGTAACCGACACGAGGCGCTCGCTGCGGGAGGACGCCTTCCAGTAAGATCCCGCGAAGGGGGTGGGCTTGGCGGACGGATCCGGGTTCGAAGGCGCATCGGCGACGGCCGGTGCCGAGACGCAGACCGAGGCGAAGACCGAGGCAAAAGCAGAGGCCGAAGCCGAGGTCGCGGACAAGGAAGGCGCGACCGGGCCGAGTGCCGCCGCAGAGGCACGGCCCGCGACAGCCTGGGAGCGCATCCGAACGGACGCCGAGGCGCCGGAGCGGGACTCCCGGCTCGAAGCCGAGCTGGCCCGGTTGACCCGGCTCGCCAACCTGGGCGACCTGCTGGCCGAGGCCGTCCACGAGCTCCGCAATCCACTGGTCTCGGTGAAGACCTTCCTCCAGCTGCTGCCCGAGAGCCTCGACGACCCCGACTTCCACGGCAACTTCCGGGAGCAGGTGGTCGACGAGGTGCGTCGAATGGAGCGGCTGCTCGACGCGATCCTCGACCACGCGCGACCTGGCGAGACCGCCGAAGGCGAAGCCCGGGCCACCGTCGGTGGCGTGCTCGAATCCGTCGGCCGGCTGCTGGAGAAGAGGGCTCTCGAGAAGCAGCTCAAGCTGGTCGTCGACATCGGAGCCGACCTTCCGGCGGCGGCCATCGACGAGGACCCGCTGCGACAGGTCCTGCTGAACCTCACCTTGAACGCCTTCGAGGCGAGCCCTCCCCGCGGCTGCGTGAGGCTGACGGCGACCTGCGAGGCGACGGCCGACGAGTCGGCTCGCCGACTCCGGATCGACGTCGACGACGAGGGCCCGGGAGTCCCCGCGTCCGAGCGCGAACGTCTCTTCGAGGCCTTCCACTCGACCCGTGCCGAGCGGCCGGTCGGGCTCGGCCTCGCGGTCTGCCAACGCCTGGTCGGCCAGGCCAGCGGAGAGCTGCGCGT
>JANQSB010000563.1 GCA_028284295.1 Myxococcota bacterium
GGGATGCAGTTGACTAGCGCGACTCCCGCTTCGAGGGCGCACTCGGCGTAGAAGCGGGTGGCCTCTTCCGAGCCGACGGGCAGGTAGTTGACGAGGACCTCACTGCCGGACTCCCGAAGCGCCTGGACCACGTCCTCGCGAGTCGCTTCCGGTCGCTCGGCGACGACGAAGCTGCGCTCCGCCGGCTGGTCGGCCATGTGCTCGGCGACACCGTCGAGGATGCACCCCATGCGCACCGGGACACCGCTCTTGGGAACGGCGGGCTCGAACACGGCGGTGCAGTTCGGCGGGGCGAAGATCGCCTCGCTGAGGTCGTGGCCGACCTTTCGTGCGTCCACGTCGAAGGCGCAGACGGGCTCGATGTCTTCCGGTCGATAGCCGCCGATCTCGGCATGCAGCAGTCCCACGGCTTCGGCGGCGGGCCGACCGCGGCAGGCGGTGATTCCCTGGACGAGGGAGCTGGCGCAGTTCCCGACGCCGACGATGGCGATGCGAACGGGGGACATCGGTGGCGCGGACCTCCAACGGAACCGGGGTCGAACAGGGTTGCACACTCTGCGCCGCATGCGAGTCGGACGCGTCGGATGGAGCGCCACCCGGTTATACTCGGCCGCTCCCGACGAAGCCCGGAGTCTCCAGCATGAGCATCGATCCCACGAACCCGCTTCGCATCTCCGGTGCGCCGGGCTCTCCCTACACCCGCAAGCTGCGTGCGGTGCTCCGCTACCGCCGGATTCCGCACCGCTTCGTGATTCGCGACTCCTACGCGGATCGCGACACGCCCCAGACACGAGTGCCGGTGATTCCGGTGCTGACCTTCCCCGACGCGGCCGGCAAGCCCGCCGAGGCGGCGGTCGACAGCACACCGCTGATCCGGCGCCTCGAGGAGCTCCACCCCGGTCGCAGCGTGGTTCCCGCGGACCCGGCGCTGGCCTTCGTCGACTCGCTGCTCGAGGACTTCGGAGACGAGTGGCTCACCAAGGCGATGTTCCACTACCGCTGGGCCTACGAGGCGGACATCGAGAAGGCCGCTTCGATCCTCCCGCTGTGGCGCGGCACGAATGCGCCGGACGAGGTGATCGCGAAGCTCTCGAAGGCCTTCTCCAGGAGGCAGATCGAGCGGCTCTGGGTGGTCGGATCGAACCAGACCACCGGTCCCGTGATCGAGGCGAGCTACGAGCGCACCGTGAAGCTCCTCGACGCGCACCTGGAGGGCCACGCCTTCCTGCTGGGCGCCCGTCCCGGGAGCTCCGACTTCGGGGTCTACGGCCAGCTCACCCAGCTGGCCCAGTTCGATCCGACCCCGATGGCGCGGACTCTCGCACTGGCACCGCGGGTGAGTGCCTGGGTGGACATCGTCGAAGACCTTTCGGGCCTCGAGTGGGAAGAGGGCGAGGAGGGCGGCTGGCTCTCGCGCGACGCGATCCCGGAGACCCTGGTCGCGCTGCTCGCGGAGGTGGGGCGCGTGTACGCGCCCTTCCTGCTCGCCAATGCCGATGCCCTCGCCTCGGGCGCGGAACGCGTCGAGTGCAGCATCGACGGACGCGAGTGGGTCCAGAAGCCCTTCCCCTACCAGGGCAAGTGCCTGCAGTGGCTGCGGGACGGCTATGCGGCCCTGGCCGACGGCGATCGGGCCGCGGTCGACGGCATCCTGTCGGGAACCGGCTGCGAGGCGCTCTTCGTCTGACGCCCCGCGTGCGGCGGCTTCAACCGAGCCAGCGCTTGCAGTCCGCGGCCTCCAGGATGGGGTCGAGAGCGGCCTTGTCGGTCACGCCCGCGTATCGCTCGCGCAGCTTCGCGAGCGACCGGGCGTGGTACTTCTGCGGCTTCTGGTCCCAGGGGTGTCCGTCGAGCTCCACCTCGAACTCCTCGACGCCGCCTTCCAGGGCCTTCGCGTTCGCGTCGGACCAGGGCAGGAAGAGGCGTCCCACGTAGCGTTCGAGGAAGGGCGCCAGGGTGGGCGCGAGGCTCTCCCAGCTCTCGAAGTCGCCTTCCGCCTTGGGCTCGAGCATCCGTTCGCACCAGGCGACGGTCGCCGGGGCCCGCTCCTTCAGGATGGCTCCGGCGGTGGGGTCGGTCAGGCAGTTGTAGAACTGGCCCCAGAGACCGAAGTCGCCGAAGGCCGGCCGGCCCCCGAACAGGTAGGCGCGCTGGGAGAGGTGGGCCTCCAGGTCGCCTACCGCCGCCTGGAAGCTGTCCTCGATCTGCCCGGCGGTCCGCTCGTTCGAGCCGACGAACCAGACGCGATCGACCATCCGCGCCTTGATGCCGCCCGCCATGCCGGAGAGCGCCTCGCCTTCGGCATCGGGCATCATGCTCTTCGCGATCCGTTCGGCGGCGGAGTCCTGGTCGGCCTCCCGGGCCCAGCGGTAGTGGAACATCCACTTGTTGCCCCACTCGTCGCCGAACTCCTCGACGAGCGCCGAGACGAACGCGAGCGCCTCGTCGTCGGGGTGGATGGACGGGTCCGGGAAGCGCGCCTCCACCTTCTCGATGATGGGCGTCGAGTCCTGCATCCCCTCGTCTTCCGGGGTGGCAACGATCGGAATCAGCGGCAGCTTCGCGTACTTCATCGACTCGGCCTGGACGGCGGCCGTTCGCGGGATCCACTCGTGGGGGATGCCCTTGTAGCGGAAGTACGAGCGGACCTTGATGGAGTACGGCGAGATCTCGGCGCCCCAGATGCGGTAGGGATCGGACATGGGGGGTCTCCTGGCTGAGGGATGGGGTCTGGACGATGGGTGGGCAGCGGACGATGGCCGGGCGGCCAGCATAGCCTTCGCCGCTTCGGGCTACAGTCCGGTCCGACCCGGTACCTGGATCCGGGTCGCTGGAGGAGCTTCGGTCATGCGGGTGGCACTCGTCACCGACAAGCACGAGATCTCGCTGCGCGAGTTTCCGGATCCGACGCCGGAGCCGCAGAAGGCCGTGGTCCAGATCTCGCACTGCGGAATCTGTGGGACGGACCTCCACGCCTACCAGGAAGGCGGCTTCTACAACCCGGCCATCTGCGGCCACGAGTGGGCGGGTACCGTGAGTGGCATCGGAGACGGGGTCGAGCACCTGCGTGAGGGCGATCGGGTGGGCATCGGCATCGCTCCGGCCTGCGGACGCTGTCGCGAATGCCGGGCCGGCGACGCCGCCCACTGCGGCGCGGCGCTGATGGGCATGCTGGGCATGGGGCCGCTCGCCGCACCGCACGGTGGCTTCGCGAGCGCGATCGGGATCGACGCCGCGCGTCTCTACCGTCTGCGGGACGGCGTCTCCGACGTCGACGCCGCCATGCTGGAGCCCGCGACGGTGGCCATCCACGCGCTGCGTCGCACGCCGCTCCGGCTGGGAGACGCGGTCGTCGTGCTGGGCGCCGGCCCGATCGGACTGCTGGTGATGCAGTGCGCGTTCATTGCGGGGGCCGGGGTGGTGGTGGTCGTCGAGCCCGACGAGAGTCGCAGTCGACTGGCGGAGAGCCTCGGCGCGAGTCTCGTCGTGGATCCGAAGGACGAGGAGTTCGAGGCGAAGCTCCGCGCCGCGTGCGGTGCCCTCGGTGCCGACGTGGTCTTCGAATGCGCGGGCATTCCGGCGACCATCGACCAGTCGGTGTCGCTCGCGAAGCGGGGCGGCGTGGTCTCGCTGGTGGGGCTGTCGACGGTTCCCGCCGAGATCGCGCCGGGCTCCTGGCTGGCGCGGGAGGTCCGGCTGGTCGCGTCGCTGGGCTACCTGCACGACGAGTTCGACGTCGCCATGCAGCTCGTCGTCGACGGTCGCTTGCGACTGCAGCCGCTGCACACCGCCACGGTGGGGCTGGACGAGATCGAGCCCGCGTTCCAGCGGCTGCTGGCCGGTGGCGGCGCGGTCAAGATCCTGGTGGACCCGAACGCCGGCTGATCGCACCGGCCGGGGTTCAGGCGCCGGGGCGTGGCAGGACCAGGGTCTCGAAGGGCTCGAGCGCGTCGATCTCCGACGCGGGCCTGTCGGGTGTCCAGCGGAAGAAGGACACGCGCATCTCGGCGGGCGTGAAGTCGATCAGGCTGAAGCCGTTCTCCTCCAGCGGGGCGATCGTCTCCTCGGCGTCGACCGTTCCGGAGGGCTGCGGGACGGTGCCGCGGAACTTCGAGGGCCAGCCGAGCGCGCCGGTGCCCACCGGGCCGGTGAGCAGGCTCACCAGCGGTGAGTCGAGAGCGCGCCCGTTGCTGGCGTGGATCGTGCCGGCCGCGATGGCGTGCAGGTCGCCGCTGACGAAGAGCGGGATGCGATCGCTTCGACTCGCGGTGGCGGACAGGAGCCGGTCGTGCTGGGCGTTCCAGCCCGGGTCCCACCAGGGCTTGTCGGCGTCGGCGCGCAGCTGCTTCTCTCCGTCGCGCTCCGCGAGTGCGTCGGGGTACCACTCGCCCCACTTGCCCGCGGTCCACAGCACCGGGGTCGAGGGCATCTGGGCGAGGTGAAGCGCGTCCGAGCGGGCGCAGCGCTCGAGCAGCCAGGCCTCCACGTCGGGCGGGACGAAGCCCGAGTCGCGCGCCTGCGTCGCCGGGTCGCGCGCGTTGCGGAAGTCGCGCCGGCAGTCGTAGAGGAGCGCCTCGAAGAGGCGTCCGTAGCGCACGAACCCGTAGCTCTCGGACAGGCCGTCGGACCGTACCCGCGACGCGGGGAGGGTCTGGTCCGCCAGCAGCTCCGGGTAGTAGAGACGCTGGGTGCTGCGCGCCAGGTCCAGCATGAAGTCGTCGGCCGGGAAGGTGCGCAGCTCGTCCGAAGCCTCGTCGTTCTCCCCGTAGTCGTGGTCGTCCTGCAGGAAGAAGGTCGGAAGCGAGCGGAAGCGCACGCCGTAGAGCCCGGCGATCTGCGGGCCGAAGGCCTTCTTCAGGACGCTCTCGTTGGGTGTGCCGAGCACCGGGAGCGCGCGGTCGAAGAGGCCGGCCACCCACCAGGCCCGCGGCGAACGGCCCATCGCCCAGCCGAACTTGCTCTTCAGGTCCCAGTAGACGTGGTCGCCGTTGGCGATGGCCGCGTCGGGCGAGAAGGAGAGCGCTCGTGCGAAGAGCCTCTGGCGCAGGGCGTGCGGCAGATAGGCGTTGAAGAAGCCCAGGTTGTAGAGGTCTTCCGGTCCGCCCGCGCAGGTGAAGGCCAGCACCCGGAAGCGTTCCGGCGTGGTGTCGGGGGCGGGAAAGGTGCGCAGCGGCCAGGCGTCGCAGATCGGGCCGCCGCCCGGCTCGAGCAAGCGCAGGCTGTAGGTCGTCTCGGGCGCGAGACCGCGAACGTCGAAGCGGTAGAAGTGCCCCGTCGAATCGCTCGGCAGGCCCGCGACGCGCTCGCGACCGACCGACAGGAGCGGGGCTTCGTCCCGCGCCCGCGCGAAGGACGCCTTGAGGAGGATCCGCTCGTGATTCGCGGTGGGGAGCAGGTGCAGGACGTCGCCCGCCTGCCAGCCGTCGTCGGGCGGACCGACGGGTGCCTCGCCACACGCGAGCCCCGTCCCGGAGGCCGCCAGTGCGCCCGTCGCGAGAGATCCCTTCAGGAAGGTCCGTCGATCGATCACGGGCCGCGAGTCTATCCCGCGGACAGACCGCCCGTCAGGATCTGTTCGACCAGCAGTGCGCGCTGCACCTGTCCGGTCGCGGCGGTGCGGGGCAGCGACCCGGCCAGTGCGAGTCGCCTCGGCTTCTTGAAGCCGGCGATGCGGCCCGCGCCGTGGGCCTGCAGGTCTTCGAGGCTCGGTCGGGCTCCGGGCTGCGGGACGACGATCGCGCAGACCACCTCGCCCCAGTCGGGATCGGGCACCCCGACGATGGCGATCTCCGCCACACCCGGTGCATCCGCGAGGGCTTCCTCGACTTCGCGTGGCGCCACGCTCTCGCCGCCCGTCCGGATCAGCTCCTTCTTGCGGCCGACGATCGTCAGATAGCCGTCTTCGTCGAGCGCGCCGAGGTCGCCCGTGTGGTACCAGCCGTCGCGCAGGGCCTCGGCGGTCGCCTTCTCGTCGTCGAAGTAGCCGTCCATCATGTAGGCGCTGCGGCAGCAGATCTCGCCGTCGGGCTCGAGGGCGAGGTCGACCCCCGGCGAGGCCGGGCCCACGCTCCCGGGCTTCCGCAGCACGTCCGCGTCGGCCAGGCTGGTCGCGGAGCCGACCTCCGTGGACCCGTAGTAGATGCGCGTCGCCGTCCCGGGGAAGCGCTCCTTCAGGGCCTGAATCAGCTCGATGGGGGTCGCGGAGGTGCCGGTGTCGAGCTCGCGCAGGCTCGAGAGATTCCAGGCGGAGGTGTCCATCTCGAGGATGCGCTTCCACACGAGCGGGATGCAGTAGAGCCGGTTCGCGCGCTCGCGCTCGACGGCGTCGAGGACCGCCTCGGCGCTCGCCGACTCGACGAACGCGATCTGGCCGCGGGTCTGCCAGGCGCTGAGCCCGAGGGTGAAGGCGGCCATGTGGAAGAGCGGGAACATGCAGACCGTCTTCTCGGGAACGTCCCGGAATACGCCCTGGAAGCCGCGCAGGTAGTTGGCGCGGTGCGAGAGCACGACGCCCTTCGGGCGACCGGTGCTCCCGCTGGTGAAGAAGATGACGTGGGTGTCCTGCTCGCGGAGGGAGGGCTCTGCGACCTCCCGCTCGTCGTCGAAGCGAGCCGGGTCGAGGACCGGGTGCGCGACGCCGCCCGGGTAGACGGCGGTGCGGG
>JANQSB010000572.1 GCA_028284295.1 Myxococcota bacterium
GCCCGGCCGGAGGCCGTCAGCGCCGCTCACGTGCACACGGGCTGGGGAACCCCCTTCTGCGCCGAGCGGCGCGCCATCGAGCCCATCACCCAGGAGTCCTGCATCTTCTTCGAGGACCACGCGCTCTTCGACGACGAGGAGGTCCAGATCCAGGACACCGAGGGCGGGCGCCGCATCGCCCGGGCACTCGCCGACAACCGGGCCGTGCTGCTCGCCAACCACGGTCTCCTGACGGTCGGCAACAGCGTGTCGGAAGCGGTGGGCTGCTTCGTGCATCTGGAGCGGGTCGCCGAGGCGCACATGAAGGCACGCGAGGCCGTTCCGATCTCCGCCGAAGCGGCGCGCTACGCCAAGCAGGACCTGGTGCGCCATGGCGCCGGCCGGGCCGCGTTCCGGTCGCTCGTCACCCGGCACATCGGCGACCCGGCCGTCGTCGAAGGCTGACGGGCTCCGGTCAGCCTTCGCGAAGCTCGAGGAAGCGCTGGCGTTGATCGGCGCTGCCGATCATCACCAGCTCCGATCCGTCCTGGAGCTCGGCGGTCGCCGGCGGGTTCGCGGTGAAGCGGCCGTCGTCGCGGATCGCGACGACGTTCAGGCCGGTCGCGGCTCCGATCCCGCTGTCCGCGAGGGTCTTCCCGCACAGATGCGAGGGCGTCTTCTCGGCGAAGAGCTCGGTGCCTTCGCCGAGCACGATCAGCTCGCGGCCGCGGACCATGGCGACGAGGGTCTGGACCGCCAGCGATCCGTGGCTGAGGGCGAAGTCCGCTCCGGCGCGATGGATGGCCTCGAGATTCCAGTCGTGGCTGATGCGCGAGATGATGTGAGCGGTGCTGCTCAGCTTGCGGCAGTAGATGGTCAGGAAGAGATTGGTGGCGTCGTCGTTGGTGGTGAGCACCACGGAGCGGCACTCTTCGATGCCCGCGGACTTCACGGTGTCGAGGTTGGCGGCGTCGCCGATCACCACCCGGTCCGCGACCCCGGCGAGGCGGTCCTTCAGGGCCGGGTCCGCGTCGAGGATGGTCACCGGGACCTCCCGCTTTCGCAGGGCGCCGGCCACCGCCTGGCCCACGTTGCCGCCGCCGATCACCAGGACCGGGGCGTCCTCCTCCTGGTAGATGACGAAGAGCGCGTCGAGCTCGGTCAGCTGCTCTTCGGTTCCGACGACCACGGGCACGCTGTGCTGGGAGAGCATCATCTCCGGGGAGGCCGGGAGCAGCCGTCCCCGCTCCCACACGGCGACGATGTTGAGGCCGGTCATCTCGCGCAGCCGACAGTCGCGCACCGAGCGCCCGGGGAGCGCGGTGTTGTGGATCGGGAACTCCGCTACGAAGAGATCGCCGAAGTGTCCGATGCGCTGGGCGGACTGGAAGCCGTCGGCGACCCGGGTGGCCAGCTGCTCGCCGAGCCGCTGCTTGAGGGGCAGGACCTGGGTCGCACCACTGAGCTCGATCACGTCGATCGAGTCCGCGTTCTCGGCGAGGGCCACCACCGGCACCCGCGAGCTGATCTCCCGGACCAGCAGCGTGATGTTCGTGTTGCGGGTGTCGGTCAGGTTCGCGATCACGAGGCGCGCGTGTGCGGCACGGACCTTCTCGAAGGTCTTGGCCCGGTCGACCGAGCCGACCACCACCGAGACCCCGTCGGTATCCAATCGCGCGGCCGCCGAGGGATCGGGCTCGATCACCACGTAGGGGATGTCCAGGGACTCGAGGCGTGGAATCAGGCCGCGTGCGAGGTCGTCGTAGGCGCACAGGACGACGTGTCCCGAGATCTCCTTGGAGACCTTGCGCGGCGCCTGGGCGTGGAGCTGTGCCTCGAGCCACGGCGCGTAGAAGAAGCGGATGAAGGTGAAGGGCGCGACGATCAGCAGCATCACGATGCCGTACACCAGCACCAGGATGGTGAAGGCGCGCCCGAGGTCGCTCTCGAAGGTGATGTCCCCGAAGCCCAGGGTGCTCATCACGGTGAGCGTCCAGTACAGGCCCGTGAGCCACGAGTGCTGCTGGCCCTCGTAGACCATGATCGCGTGGAAGGCCACGGTGAATACGCCGATGGACGCGACCAGCAGGGCCACGTACTTGGCCAGGGCCCGCATGTTCCGGCGGGACTCGCGCTCCTCGAGCAGGTACGCGAACTGGGAAGGCAGGAACTTCACGGCTGGGAGGGTAACGCTCTGGCGCGATCCGTGACGTCCCGGGCTCCCGGGGGCCTTCAACGCCCCGCTTCGAGGGCGCGGCGGATCGCCTCGGCCTCGTCGAGGCGGCCGACCCGCTCCAGGCTGCGCGCCCCGCAGCGGGCGAAGCCCGGCGCCGTCGCGAGGGCCTCGGCGCTCGCGCGCAAGGTCGTCCCGAAGAGCTCCAGAGTGTGCTCCTCCCGCCCGAGCTCGAGGTTGATCTCGCACAGGAGCCCGGCAGATCCGGCGGGTCGCAGGAAGCTGTAGTAGGCGTCGTCTCCGGCCGGTCCTTCGAAGAGCGCGAGGAGCTGCTCGCGCGCCTCCTCGGGACGACCGGCGGCGGCCAGTGCGACGGCGAGCACGTGGCGGCCCTCCCGGTAGCGGGGCTCCCGCGCGACGTCCGCCCCGAACAGCGCCAGATCCGATCGCCAGTCCGGGATCCGGGCATGGGTCTGCCAGGCGAGACAGGCGACCAGTGCGACCGCGGTCGCCGTCGCGGCGGGCGCGCCCCCGCGATGCCCGAGGCGCGAGCGGAGGCCGTCGAGGACCCATGCCCGGATCCCGGGCTGGCGATCGGATCTGGGAAGTCG
>JANQSB010000120.1 GCA_028284295.1 Myxococcota bacterium
GGAGTGACTGGCCGTCCGGTCGGGTTCTCGGCCCGGCCCGCCCTGCATTTCCGCAGCTGGGACGGCACCCTGCTGCCCCTGCCCTTCGCGCGGGTACGCTGCCGCTACGGCCCGCCCCTCGTGCCACCTCCCGACGACCCCGGCCGGGACGACGAAGAGGCTGCCGGACGCGTCGCCCTGGACGCCGCGCTGAACGCGCTCACCGACGACCTCGACGAAGAGCTGGGTCTCGTCCCCGAGGAGTCCGGCGCGCCAGGCTCCTAGACCTTGCCGAGGATCGGCTCGACGATCCGCTGCAGCCAGCCGCCGATGTCCGGATGCTCGAGCAGGCCCGCCGCGCGCAGCCGCTCGGCGCCGATGGCGTGTACCTCCTGCACCGAGCTCGCCCGCAACGCACGCCGGGCGTCGCGGTTGGCCTCGCCCGAGTCCACTGCCCGCACGATCTCCTTCACGAGCGGGATCTGGCTCGGGGTCCCCGACAGCTCGTTGATGCCCAGCCCCACCAGCAGGGGCACCGCCAGCGGGTTGGTGGCCATCTCGCCGCAGATCGAGATCGGGATGTCGGCTCGCTGGGCCGCGTCGACCGAGCGGGCGATCAGCGTCAGGACCGCCGGATGCAGCGGACTGTACAGGTGCGCGACCCGCTCGTTGCCGCGATCGACCGCCAGCGTGTACTGGGTGAGGTCGTTGGTTCCGATGCTGAAGAAGTCGCACTCGTCTGCCAGCGCGTCGGCGCAGATCGCAGCCGAAGGCACCTCGATCATCACACCGACGGGCAGGTCGGGATCGAAGTCGGCGCCACGGTCGCTCAGCTGTCGTTTGGCATCGGCGACGGCACGCTGCGCCTCGCGCAGCTCGTCGAGCCCCGAGATCATCGGGAACAGCAGGCGGACCGTTCGCGAGGCACTGGCGCGAAGGATCGAGCGCAGCTGCGCGAGGAAGACGCGACGGTTCTCCAGGGTCAGCCGGATCGAGCGACATCCCAGCTGCGGGTTCTCCTCGTCGCCGAGCCCGATGTTGGGAATGCCCTTGTCTCCCCCGAGATCGAGGGTGCGGATCGTGACGGGCCGCGTTCCCATCATCTCGATCACCCGCCGGTAGAGCTGGTCCTGCTCCGCCTCGCTGGGGAAGCCGCGGTGCGCGAGAGCCAGGAGCTCGGTGCGGAAGAGGCCGACGCCCTCGCCCCCGTGCTGCTCCACGAGGCGCAGGTCGTTCAGCAGACCGACGTTGCCGCTGAGACTGATCCGACGCCCGTCGGTGGTCTCGCCCGGACGCTCGCGCATCGAGTCGAGATGCTCGACCGAGCTCGCGTACTCGCGCTGGGCACGCCCGTACTCCGCCAGCAGCATCTCGTCGGGAGAGAGGTAGATCTTGCCGCTGCCGCCATCGACGATCGCCATCTCGCCCGTGCGCGCCTCGTGCTGCAGTCCGCTGACGCCCGTGATGGCGGGGATTTCGAGGGTCCGGGCGAAGATCGCGCCGTGGGAGGTCTCCCCGCCGTGCTCGGCCACGATGCCCGCCACCGCGTCCATCTCGAGCTTGGCGAAGAGCTCCGGATAGACCTGGTCCACGACCACCACCGAGCCGGGCTCCATGGGCTGGATGTGGTGACGCACGCCCAGCAGCTTCTCCATGACCCGCTTGCCGACGTCCTCGACGTCGGCGCCACGCTCCCGGAAGTAGGGATCCTCGATGCGCTCGAAGGTGCGACGGTAGGCGTCGAGCACGCTCCGGAGCGTCGTCAGCGCGTTGCCACCCTCGGCCACACCCTGCTCGAGCTTCGAGACGAAGCCGTGGTCCTCGAGGATCTGGATCTGCGTGTGGAAGACCGCCTCGAACTCGGGACCGAAGCGCGCCCCCACCACCTCGCGCATGCCGTCGATCTCGCGTCGGGCCTCCGCCAGCGCCTCTCGGAGATCCTGGGTCTCCTGCTCGGTGTCGTCGCTCGGCGAGTAGTCCAGGTTCGTCAGGTCCAGAGGGGTCTCGAGGCGATAGACGGGACCGATCGCGATCCCACGCGAGGTCGGAATGCCCTCCAGCTCCACGTTGTGCTCGGAGCGGGCCCCGGACGGTCCGTGCATGATGCCGTGCTCGACAATCTCCGAGACGCTGGCGCTGCGGGACTCTTCCGTATCCCCCGCGAGAGCGAGCAGCTGCGCGTTCGTGACGACCGGAGCCAGCAGCTGCGCACAGGTCTGCAACAGGCCCACGTCGGCCGGCTCGAAGTGCCGGGGCTCGGCGGTCTGGATCACGAGGACGCCGATCGTCACCCCCTGGACGATCAGCGGTGCGGCCAGCAGCGACTCGAAGCGCTCCTCCCCCGTCTCGGGGAAGTAGCGGAAGTTCGGGTCCTGGCTCGCGTGCTCGGTGGCGACGGCCTCGCCGCGCTGTGCCGCGAGACCGACGAGGCCTTCACCGAAGCCCAGGGTGACCTTGCGGACCGACCGGGAGTCCAGTCCCTGGGTCGCACGCAAGGTGAGGTGCTGCATGTCGGAGTCGATCAGGTAGATGGAGCAGACGTCTGCGTCCAGACGCTTCGCCACGTGATCGATGACGTTGGCCAGCGTCTCCTCGAGGTCGTGGGATCGGGAGACGATCTCCGCGACGTCGGCCAGGAGCGTGATCCGGTCGGAAATGAGGACCTCCGCGCAGACGAAGGGTCAGTGTAGCGTTGCGCGGGGCCGGGGCCGTCCGGGATCCGGGAGGCCCGTGTCGGGCCAGCCGGCAAGGGCCGAAGCGACGATGCGGGCGCCCGGGACAGCGTCCCGGCGCACGCGAGCTCTCAGCTGTTGTAGGACGGGAAGTTCGGCAGGGGTCGCTTCGGGGGGAACACGAGGTCCTTGTCCTCGAAGCGAAGGCCGAGCGCGAGGAGGATCTTGCGCTTGGTGTCCATCCGACAGTTCATTCCCTTCTCGACACTGTGAATGGTCCGAAGCGCCACCTTCGCCTTGCGGGCCAGCTGGGCCTGTGTCATGAGCTTGTTCTCACGCAGCTCCCGAACGCGGTTTCCGTGAACGGGTTGATCCATCAGCTCTGCCATCTCATCGCTCCCTTGCTTGGCCGGTGCGGTCACCTGGCCCCAGTCTGGACACGCAAGTGATTTCGTCCGAACAGGGGAATTCTTTAGGCAAAATGGTGCTTTGGAGCGTTCGCGCCTCTTCCGCGTGCAGTGGATGCGCAGCTTTCGACAAGCGCAACGAGCAACGACGGATGCACCGGACAAGCGCGCGAGAATGACCCTTCACGGAAGCTCAATTAGGGTCCGTCCGGCGGCAGCTCGAATCCCGAACCCACGCGTGCGGAGAGCGCTTTGAAGCGGCGGACATGGATCCTGGCGGTGATCGCCACGCTCGCGATCGTCGTCGCGGGTGGCTACTGGCTGGGGACGGGGCCGGGTCGCGAGCTCATGCGGGTACAGGCCGAGCGGATCCTGTCCGACATCCTGGAAGGACCGACGCAGATCTCCCGGGTCGAGCCCTTCTACCGCGACGGCCTGGCGCTGCGCGGCTACGACGTGCGCGTCTACCCGAGCGAGCGGGGCGCAGGCATGCGGGCCGACGTCGTGACCATCGAGTTCCGGGAGCTCGGCCTCTTCGGCGGAGAGCTCGCCCTCGCCCGCCTCGTGATCGACGGCTACTCGATCCGGGCCGTCCTCTCGGAGGAGGGCGTCTGGGACTTCCCCCCCCTGCAGGCCCTGCAACGGAACCTCGCGGACGACCCGGCTCCCTTGTACGACGAGCCGGTGCTGCAGGCGATCGCCGGCATCGAGACGGTGTCCCGATACATGCTCGAGGACGAGCACATCGCGGACGAGATCGTGATCCACCGTGGTCGCATCGACTTCGAGGACTACTCCCTGGGGCCCGACATGCGCCCGGAGATGGACCTGCAGCACTTCCATCTGGGCGGAATCGAAGCCCGGCTCGCGTGGCCCTGGCTGGGCAACACGGGAAGTCTCGAGCTGTCGGGGATCTTCGGGGGTCCCGGCGGCGAGTCGGTTCCCGTCACCTGGACTGCTCGGCGCGAGGCCAGCGAGCTCGACGTGACCATCGAGCTCGGGGAGCTCGACCTCGACAATCTGGACGGATACATCCAGCGCTGGGCCCACGAGGCCGACCTCGACGGCAGCGTCACGGCCCGCCTCGACCTGATCAGCCCGTCACCGGGCCTCCACGACGTCCACATGGACGCGCGACTCGACGGGGTGGTCCCGACCCTGGTGGTGGACGGCAAGCCCGTTCCCCTCGACCTGCCCCTGAACGACTTCCACGCCCAGCTGCGCATCGATCCCGAGGTCGCGCGACTCGAGGAGCTCGACCTGAGCGGACCCCGGATCGCGTTCGGGCTGTCGGGCCGGATCGCCCGGCCCGTCGCGGCGGGCTCCATCGCGCGCTTCGACGCCCGGGTCGAGCGCGTGGCCGTGGAGGATGCCGACATCGTCATCCGTCAGCTCCCGCGGCGCACGGCCGAAGCGATGGTCGAGTGGTTCAACCGGATCGAGTCCGGGCTGGTGGAGCACCTCGTGGTCAGCGGCACCGCACAGCTCGGCCGCTGGCGGGCGCTCGCCGAGGGCCAGCTCGAGCGACTCCCGCGCAACTTCGTGATGGAGCTGGAGGTATCCGACGTGTCCGCCCGGCTGGAAGAGAACGAGCGGGTCGAAGGAGGGTCCTTCCACGCCGAATGGACCGCCGACCGACTCGAGCTGCGCCAGGGAACCGGGCTCTGGCGGGGGGAGCCCCTGCCGCGGGTGGACGTCGTGGTCGACGGGTTCTCCCGGCTCGTCAGCATGCAGGAGTCGACCCGGGGAGTACCGGCGAGACCGACGCCGGGCCTGCGACTGCTCTGGGACATCCTCAGCAGCGACGAGGAAGACGGGGAAGAGGAGGAGTCGACCCCGGTCCGCTTCCGGGTCGACATCGACCACCTCGACCACCCGATCCTCCGCTGGCCGGTCGCCGATGCGCACGTGGTCGTCACCCCGACGGCGAACGGCAGCGAGGCCCACATTCTCTCGGCGACCTGGGGTGGTCAGCCGGTCCGTGCCGAGGTGCTGTACCAGATCGAGCCCGAGCCGCGCCTGACGGTCGGCCTCGAGGCGACCCGGGAGCTCCCGGAGCCCGTGGAGCTCCCGGGCGAGGACGCCCTGGCTCCCGGTGAGTGGGGCTACGGCCGATTCTCCCTCGAGCCCCACGAGCTCGGGCCCGGAGAGGAGCCCGGGTTGCTCTCGACGATGCAGGGCACCTTCGTGCTGGTGGGCAGCCAGGCTCGCATGAACGGCATCGAGATCGCCCTCAGCTCGGCGGTGAGCGCGGGGGCCGACCTGACTCTCGAGCTGGGTCGCGGTGATCGGGTCGGCGTCGACCTGAGCGGCCAGCTCGATGATGCCAGCTGCGACGGGGTCGGACAGCTCTTCGGCCTGCCGCCGGGCTTCGTGACCGGAAGCGTCGACGCCTACTTCGAGCTCACGGGCCATCTCGAGACGGAGGGAAGTCCCTGGCGCCACCTTCAGGGCGACATGCAGGTCGCTGCGGAGAACGGTGAGATCCGCAAGCGGCTGCCGCTGGCGGTGGCACTGGCGACCGCGACCGACGGCTTCAACCCCTTCGCGCGTCGCGAGGCCATCGAGTACGAGACCATCCAGGGCGAGTTCGGGCTGCGCGACGGCGTCCTGACCGGACGGCGCCTGGAGATCGAGGGGCCGGTCCGGGTCTACGCCACGGGACAGGTCGAGCTGCTGGTCGACGAGCCGCGCATCGACGCGGTCGTCGGCGTCTTCCTGCTCCAGCGGGTCCGGGAGTTCCTCGACAAGGTTCCGCTGGTGAACTGGATCATGCCCGGCTCGAACCGCGGATTCGTGGGCGCCTACTATCGCGTCGAGGGCCCGACCGAGGAACCCGAGATCACGGTGATGGCCATGAAGTCGCTGCGGGAGGAGCTTCCGGACCTGATCGCCAAGCCCATCGATGCCATCGAGTGGCTGTGGAAGACCGGGATGGGCTCGGACGAAGAAGAGGACGGCGACGGGGACCCGTCCGAGGCCGAGGAGTCCGCACCGGCATCGGCTCGCGCGGCCGACGCCCCGGGCGCGACGAGACTGCAGTGAGCGGCCGGGCGCGCGACAAGATCGCAACCCGGGACGCCGTCGCGCGACGCGTGCGGGCCGCTCAGCGTCGCGGCGAGACGGTCGTGTTCACCAACGGCTGCTTCGACCTCCTCCACGTCGGACACGTTCGCAGCCTGGAGCAGGCGCGGCGGCTCGGAGACCGGCTGGTGGTGGCGGTCAACAGCGACGCCAGCGTTCGCCGACTCAAGGGAGAGGGCCGCCCCCTGGTTCCGCTGGCCCAGCGGCTCGAGCTGCTGGCCGCCCTCGCCAGCGTGGACTGGGTGTTCGGCTTCCGGTCGGATACGCCGCGCTCGGCGATCCTCGCCGTGCGCCCGGACGTTCTCGCCAAGGGAGGCGATTGGAGCCTCGACCGGATCGTGGGTCGTGAGGAGGTCGAGTCCTGGGGCGGGCGGGTCGTTCGTCTTCGCGAGGTTCCCGGCGTGCGGACCAGCCGACTCGTCGCCCGAGCGCGGGGTCGCTGATCGCAGCCCCCCTGCTAGCGGAGGAGCGCGAGATCCTCGCCTTCGACCCGGCTCACCGAGAGGCGTGACTCGACGGCCTCGAGGTCACCCGCACCGCTGGCCCGCGCCGCCCGCGTCGCCCCCAGGACCTTCTCCCGGGCGGCGATCGCACAGCCGCAGGCCGACCCCGCAGGCCGCACCCAGTCCGCGCCCGGCCAGGCGATCAGACCCGCCAGCAGGCGCAGGCCCGGCGGTTCCGCCGTCGCAGGAACGACCAGGACACGCTCCGCCTCGGACCCCGCCAGAGCGCGCTCGAGGAGCTCGAGCATCGGCACCTCGACCCCCGGGCTGCCGACGACCTCGACCTCGACGAAGAGCTCGGCCAGCCGCGCACGGAGCTCCGAGACGCGGTGCGGGTCGGCGTCGCCGGCGCACAGCACCGCACCCGAGACGTTCGCGAGTCGCCCCACGATCCCTCGGTCAGAAGCCGGGCGCCTGCCCGCCGAAGACACTCTCGTCGAGTACCTGCACGCAGACGGAGGCACCGGCCTCGAGTCGGGTGGCATCCGCCTCGAAGACGAGCAGTCCCTGTGCGAGAGACAGGGAGGTGAGCACTCCCGAGCTCTGGTTGCCGGTGCTCCGCGCCACCCACGAGCCGTCGTCCGAGCGCTCCAGCAGCACCCGAACGAAGTGGAGTCGGCCCGCCTTCTTCGAGAGGGATTCTCCCAACCGCGCGCGGACCACCGGCCGGAAGGGGCTCGGATGCCCCATCATGCGCCGCAGGGCGGGGCGCACGAACTGCTCGAAGGTGACGGCCGCCGAGACCGGATTGCCCGGCAGCCCGAACACCAGCGGCCGTCGATCGTCCGGATCCTCGCCGAAGCCACCGAACGCCAGCGGATACCCGGGCTTCATGTTCACGCCCCAGAAATCGAGCCGACAACCCAGCTTCTCGAGCACGGGACGCAGGTGGTCGTGGTCGCCCACCGACACCCCCGCGGAGCTGACGATGCAATCCGCACGCAGGCCGGCTCGCAGGTGATTCTCGATGTCCTCCGGATCGTCGCGCGCGATTCCCAGATAGACGGGCTCGCCACCCACCTCGCGGCACTGCGCCGCCAGGGTGTAGGAGTTGGAGGAGACGATCTTCCCTCCGCTCGGGTCCCCGTCGGGCTCGACGA
>JANQSB010000609.1 GCA_028284295.1 Myxococcota bacterium
GCTCGGTGATCTCCGGCGGCGTGAAGGCGATCATCGTCTCGTCGATGGAGTTCTTCGGGGCCTCGACCCGGCTCATCATCTGCGCGAGCGCCATGATGACGAAGAGCAGCGCCGCGAAGGCGCCTCCCGCCACGATGCTGAGGGGCAGCTCGCGATGCGAGGGCGGCAGCCGGAAGCTGGGGTTGTGGGCGGCCATCTCGCACCCTAGTCGTTGCGCGTCGACACGCTGATCTTCTTCGCGCCGGCGCTCTTGACCTCGCTCCAGACGTCGGAGAAGACCCCGTGGTCGGCGCGAGAGTCGGCCTCGATGATGACGGGAAGCTCGTCCTTGTTGAGGAGGCTCCGCACCCGCGCCCCTACGCCGGCGATGCCCAGCTCCTTCCCGCCGTAGACGACGCGATTGTCCGCGGTGACCGCCACGATGATGCTGTTCTTCTCGAGCTTGGCGTCGACCGTGGCGTCGGGCTCGATGATCTCGACCCCGGGCTCCTCCACGAAGACCGTCGTCACGATGAAGAAGATCAGCAGGATGAAGATGCAGTCGATCATCGGCGACAGGTTGATCTCTGTCGCGTCGTCTGCCTCGTCGAGGATGCTGCGGCGGGATGTCATGCTGGGCTCTCGGGGGACCTGCCCGCGGCTTCAGTTCGTGGTGCTGAAGCTCATCGTGTTGGGCCCACCGAGCCGGGCTGCGTTCCAGACGGCGACGAAGGTGCCGTGCGCGGCCTTCTCGTGGGCGCGGATCACGATCGGAATCTCGGGATCGTTCGCGATCTCCCGCACCCGCCCCGTGATCTCGGCGAGCCCGACCTCCTTCCCGTCCACCAGCACCTTGTTCTCGGCGGTGATCTCGAAGGTGATGTTCTCGTTCTCTTCCATCGCGGTGCTGGCCGCCGCGTCGGGCTTGTGGACCTGCAGCCCCTTCTCTTCGACGAAGACCGTGGTCACGATGAAGAAGATGAGCAGGATGAAGATGCAGTCGATCATCGGCGACAGGTTGATCTCGGTCTCGTCGTCCTGGTCGAGGATGCTCCGCTTCGCCATGGGCTCGCTCCGTCCGCCTATTCCGCGAACTTGAGGTGGCTGAGGGTCAGGCTCTCGAGTCGGGCCAGCCGGGCCTCGATGGCCTGCCGCTGGCGGTTGATCATCATCACGAGGAAGAGGCCGGGGAGCGCGATGGTGAGTCCGGTCTGGGTGGTCACCAGGGCCTCGGAGATGCCCCCGGCCACGACCCCGGCCGTCTCGCCTCCGCCACTCGTGGAGATGCCGAAGAAGGTCTGCAGCATGCCGAGGACGGTGCCCAGCAGGCCGAGCAGGGGAGCCGCGGCCACGAGGGTTCCCACGAAGCGCGCGCGGCGATCGATCAGGGCCACGATCGCGAGCCGCACCTCGTCGAAGCGGTTCCGCACCTGCGCGGTCGAGATGGCCCCCTCCTGGGTGTAGCGGATGATCTCGCCGACCCGCCCTTCGGCCTTCTCGGGGCTCCGCACCCAGTCCCACCAGTGGACCTCGCCGCGGTTCCCGATGCGCGTGCGGCGCAGGTAGAAGATCAGCTGGAAGGCCTGGGCGTAGAGAAGCACGGCCAGCAGGAAGAGCGGGATCATCACCGTGCCTCCGCTCTGCCAGATCTCGAGGATCCTACCCATTGAGCGAACCCGACGGCGGACTCGTTCTCGACACGGCGGCGCGGATGGCCGTGATGCCGTTCACGAAGGCCACCGAGAGCTCCTCGAGCAGGCCGAGCTTCCGCTTGGCCATCCGCGAGAGGGCGCCGTGGATGATCAGCATGGGGATGGCCACGATCAGCCCGAGGGCCGTCGTGACCAGGGCCTCGGAGATCCCCGAGGAGAGGCTCTTCGCATCGCCCGTGCCGAAGATCGTGATCAGCTGGAAGGTCTTGATCATGCCGACGACGGTGCCGAGCAGGCCGAGCAGCGGCGCGGCGGCAGCGGTGATCGCCAGGAAGGGGAGGAAACGCTCCAGCGCTGGCCGGACGCGCAGGATCTTCTCGAAGAGGAGCTCTTCGAGGACGCTGCGCGACTCGCCCGCGTGATCGACGCCGGTGGTCAGCATCTCGCCTGCCACACCCTGGATCTCGGCGGCCTGCTTGCGGGCCGCGTCCTGGCTGCCGCGTGACAGCTCCTCGAGGACGCCGTCGACCTGCTCGGGCTGGGCCACCCGGAAGCCCAGGATCTCGACGCACTTGAAGGCGGCCAGCGCCAACGCCAGCGCGCCCAGGCCGATGATCACGTAGCCGACCGCGCCGCCGTCCGCGACGTAGGCCATGGGCGACTTGCGGGCCTTCTCGACCTTCAGCGCCTTGCCCAGCGTCGCATCGAAGGGGATGCTCCCGGCGCCCGTCTTCGCCACCTCGACGATTCCCTCGGCGATGCCACCGGGGATCGGGACGACGACCGGGTCGGCGGCGTTGAGCCGCGCCTCGACGATGCCGCTCAGACTGCCGTCCTCGCTCGAGTACAGGACCGTGGGCCCCAGCGCGACGAAGCGCCCCTCGGTGAGCACGCCGTCGGGTCCCAGGGCGGCACCGTCATAGACCTGACCGCCGATCTGGTCCCGGACCCGTTGCAGCGCGGCCTGGACCACCGCGACCTGGGTCCCGCGCTTCTGCTCGGCGTCGAGGTTGGCGTTCTTCTCCGAGAGCTTCGCAGCGGCGGTCTTCGCCTCGTATCGGGAAAGCTCGCTGATGTCGAGTCGCCCCTCGAAGTCGCGCACGAACTCGTTGAGGCGGCTGACCACGAAGTCGTCCTGCTCGCTCAGCTGCTCGACCTGCCGGCGCAGGGTGCTCAGGTCGATGCCGCGGCTGTCCTTCACCTCCAGCAGCCGCTCCTGCTCGCGGCGCAGGCGAAGCACCTCCTGCTCGAGGCGGGAGACCGACCGCGAGAGCGGGATCTTCTCGCTCGCGATGCGTTCGCGCTCCTTGGCGAGCTCTCGCAGGGAGCCCTGGAGCCGCGCCTCCATCTCGCCTTCGGCGCCCTCGAAGCCCTCGGCTCCCACGACACCCGCGACGGCGAGGGAGAGCGCGACGGCGAGTGCCAGGTGTCGGCAACGGGCGGCGCCGCTCACTGGATCTCCACCGGCATGCCGACGAATTCGATGGTGTCCACGTTGCCCTCGTAGATGTCGAGCAGCAGCTTGGCGTCGTCGGCGAGATCGGGATCGTTCCGGAACACCCAGCCGCCCTTCGCGGGCGACCCGACCCCGGCGGTCTCACCCTGGGTGTCGACGAAGAAGGCCTGGGCGAGCCCCCAGTACAGGGTTCGCACGGACACCTTGCGACCGTCCTCGAGCGGGCGGGTCTCGCCCACGAAGCTCGCGGTGCCGTTGAACTTCTCCGCCTGGGCCAGGACGCCCAGCACGTTCATCAGGCGCTGGCCGATCTTGAGCCGGGTCTTGTCCGGGTCTTCGGGAATCTGGACCAGCAGCGGCTCGAGCTTCTCCTGCAGCGGCGGCGGGAACTGCTCGGCGAGCTCCAGGATCCCCACCTCCATCGCGCGGATCTCGTCGGCGAGCACCTGGCTCGATCGCTGGAGCTCGGCGCGCGCCAGCAGCAGCTCGCGTCGCTCGTCGTCGGCCGCCGTGGCGCCCTGCTCGAGCTCCTGGATCTCCTCGGCGAGCGCCTCCTTCTGCTCTCGCAGCAGCCGCTGGGTGGCCTTGAGCATCTCGCGCTCGACCTCCCACTCGCTGCGCTCCTGGGAGAGGATCTGCCGCGTCTCGACCCACTTCTCCATCTTCGAGCGGTAGCTGCTGATCCGCTCGGAGCCGAGGGCCGCCGGTGCCACCACGAGGGCGCACGCGGCCAGCGCGGAAACTGCCAGGAGAATCTGCTTGGGGGTCATGTTCGGACTCGATGCTGGAGAGCGGCGGGGGGGACGACCGCAGAGGTGTCACCAACGGCGCGATGCTCGCGATGACGTTTCGCATCGGTCTGTGACGAAATCGTGACGGACGCATCCCTTTCCTGCACAGCTCAGCCGTCCGGCGGCTCAAAGGGCGTTCTACGGCCGTCTCGTCCGTGACGAATGTGCTCGTCCCGGGACGTGACGAGGGCGGTCTCCGGATCGATCCAGTAGCGCCGGGTGTGGACCACGACCGACTCGAACTCCGGGCGAAGCGCCAGCACCCCGTCGGCCAGCTCGTCCCCACGGGCCAGGAAGCCCAGCTCGGATCGGTACGAGAGGAAGCGGGACGCCAGCCGGTGCTCGCGGGGCGAATAGGCGCGACGGTCGATGCGCATGCCGCGGCCATCCGGAAGCACGCCGATGAGCTCCAGCTCGACGCGGGGGCCCGGCACGCTGTACATCGCGAAGCCGAAGAGCTTCCAGGGGTTGACCGCCCAGGCCTGGGTGAGCGCGAACTGCGCCGCGGGCCAGAGCGCGAGCGCCACCAGGACGCCCTTCAGGACGCGGCGCTTCACAATCCGGCCTGCTTGACGAGCCCTTCCAGCCCGGGCACCCCGGCCACGGCGCCGACGAGCAGCGCGTACGCCAGCGCGAAGACGGGAAGCAGGCGCCGGTTCGGCTCTCCGGGCAGGAAGAGGAGCAGGAGGTTGGTGTAGAGCAGGGCGAACATGAACTCGCGCGGTGCGAGCTGGATCGCGTAGACGAGCCCCAGCGCGAGCAGCACCGCCACGACCCGGATGCGTACGACCAGCATGCCGACCGCCAGGACGATCTCGCCGACCCAGACCGCGTTCGAGACGAGCGGTACGACGAGTCCGGCGGCGCGCCAGGGTCCCGAGCCGACGTTCTGGGGCAGCTCCTGCAGCCGGGTCAGCTCCGCCCCCGGGAGCAGCCAGCCGAAGAGCGCCGCCCATCGCTCCCCGCCAACGGCCACCGCCCAGCTCAGGAACTCGCCCCGAAAGTAGAGGCCGTGCAGGGCCTTCTGGGCTCCGGCCCAGAAGAAGACGATCACCGCCACCCAGCGGAGTCCCTGGAGCAGGAGCTGGTCCTCCCCCTCCCGGCGCAGGTCGAACAGCCCGCACAGGCCGAGGATCAGCAGCGACAGGTAGTGGTGGTTCGCTGTGGCCGGGAAGACCCAGGCCAGCTCGAAGGCGACGATGGGCAGGGAAGCCAGGCAGGCCATTCGCCCCCATCGCTCGGAACCGAAGGACGCGACGGCGGCTGCCAGGGTCAACGCGACCGCGCAGCCGTGGATCGCCAGCGGGGGGAAGGTATAGGGATGGTCCAGCGGTCGGAGCGCCCAGGCCCACGCCTGCACGCACAGGTGCAGGAGGATCAGGACGCGGAACGCTTGCAGGTGGGGCGCGGCCGAGGTCCCGGACGGATCGGCCGTCCAATCGAGCCAGGATCGCTCGAGCCGGGGGGTCTCCATGCGGATGACATTCTCCCAACGCCGTTCGTGACTTCGCACCCCCGTCACGCAATGGACACGGACTCCTCACCCGTTCGTCGAACCAGCCTCTTCTGGCGACGCTTAGCTCTCGGCGTCCGTGACGTCGCTGCGACGTGCGCGTTCTCGCGCACGTGCGCGAGCACTCTCCAACGACCCGCCCAACCCTACCGCCCGGAGCCCCAACAGGCCGCATGCGCGCCGACCCCGACCCCCAGAGAGCGCTCGTGCAGCGGCCCGCGCGGCTCGCCTCCCTGTTTCTGGTGCTCGCCCTGGTGGCACCGATCGGCGTCACCGGCGGGGCGTCGGCACAGGAAGGCGACGACTTCTTCAGCGGTCTCGGCAGCGCGACCCTCGACGAGAGCGACACACCCGGGCGTCAGCCGGGCGAGGGCAGCATCCAGGGGACGGTGCTGGACGCCGAGACCGGCCGACCGGTGTCCGGGGTGACGGTGATCGTCATGTGGCCCGAAGCGCCCGGGGGCGCGCCGCGACGGCAGGAGGTCGTCACCACCGACTTCGACGGCTACTACGTGCTCCCATCGGCGACGCCCGGTCGCTACGACCTGAGCTTCGTCAAGTCGGGCTATCGCAGCTCGGCGATGACGGGCTTCGAGGTCGTGGCCGACACCGACAACGTCGCCGACTTCCCCCTGCCACCCATCGCGGCCGCGGCGGCAATCGGCGGCTCCGTCCTGGACCTGGACGAGTTCGTCGTCGAGGCGAGCACGGTGGGCGAGATGATGTCGGCCATCGAGCTTCGACTCGAGTCGGACTCGATGCTCGACATCATGAGCGCCGAGGACTTCTCGAAGTACGCGGCCAGCGACGTCGCCGACGCGCTCAAGCGCGTGGTGGGCGTGAACGTGGTCGAGGGTCAGTTCGCGATCATCCGCGGTCTGGAGGATCGCTACTCGAGCACCCTCTACAACCACGCCCCCGTGCCCAGCCCGGACCCGACCCGCCAGTCGGTGCAGCTGGACCTCTTCCCTTCCGAGGTCGTGAGCAACGTGATCGTCGCCAAGACCTTCTCTCCGGAGCTCCCGGGGAACTCCGGGGGCGGCAACATCGACATCATCACCCACGGCTATCCCGACTCGGACCTGATCGCGTCCTTCAAGATGAAGGGCGGACTCAACGACCGCGTCCTCGACAACGGCTTCACCGACTATCGGAACAACAGCGCCGTCGGCAAGGAGCACCGGGGCGAGGGGCCCTTCGAGGTCGAGCTGGGCGGCACCCTGGGTGGCCGCGTCGAGAAGTGGAACCGCGAGCTCCGCTTCACCACCGTGGGCAACTTCAACCGGGACTTCGGCCAGAAGACCGGGACCGAGGAGCAGCGCGCCCCGCGCAACCGCCTCGCCAACCGCCCGAACGGCGACCTCGCCAACGGCCAGATGAGCCTGACGGGCGGGGAGTTCGACTTCGACGAGAGCGAGGAGGCCAAGCAGCTGACGGTTTTCGGTGCCATCGGCGTCGATCTCGACGAGGAGGCGAGACACGTCCTGGACGCCTCCTTCTTCTGGACCAAGAAGAAGCAGAAGCTGGTGCAGGAGCGCACGAACGGATACCTGCCGGGCTTCGACTACAGCATCCCGACCCTGGTGACGGAGGCGGGAGACGGAGTCGACCGGGAGCTCTTCCTCGGCACCTCGGGCGACTTCCCGGGCTTGAACGCGGCCCAGTCGGCCTGGATCACCGACGTCGGCGCGCGCGATCTGCCCCAGACCCCGGCACCTCGCGGCCCGCTCTGGTTCACCAACTTCAACCAGAGCGCGTCCTTCAAGGTCGATCGCGATCTCAAGATCGTCCAGCTCAACGGCGAGCACGACATGGGCGGGATCTTCGACGATGTACTGGAGGGCCTGCAGGTCAGCTGGGCGGGCAACTACGCCAAGACCAGCCAGGACGAGGATGCCCTGCGCCTGCGGTACTGGTACGAGCCCTGCGGCCAGACCAACGCCGACCGCGACGTGCTCGGATGCCCGAACGGCGTGACGCCGATCGGGATCCCCGAGGTCTTTCCGGTGCGCGCTTCCGACCTCGGACCCGGCACCTGGGTGACCAACCGCTCCTTCCTGCAGAGCGCCAACGAGATCGACGAGGAGCAGTGGTTCGGACGCATCGACGTCGCCTACGAGCACGACTTCAGCGACTGGCTCGTCGGCAAGGTCAGCGCCGGCTACTGGTACGAGAACGCCGAGCGGGACGTCGACTCGAACTTCGTCGACCCGCAGATCACCTCGGTCCAGTCGTCCTGCCTCGCTTCGCGGGTCTGCATCGGGAACAACACCGAGGTCCTGGTCACGGCCAACAATCCCCTCGAGCTGAGCGAGCGGGTCTTCGGCGGTGCCTTCATCCAGGAGGACGACGGACTCCTCCTCGGCGCGCAGCGCGTGAAGAACGAGTCCGAACGAACGATCGAGGCCTGGAACCTCGGCCTGAAGACGACCTGGTTCGAGGATCTGGACGTCTTCGGCGGCGTCCGCTTCGAGGACATCGAGATCAGCTCGGACGCCGACGCCTTCGTGGACACGGATCGCTTCGGCTTCGGCCTGGACCAGTTCGACCTGATCTTCCCGTCGAAGTTCCTCCTCTTCGACCGCTTCGGGGACAACCGCGTGCGCGAGTTCTCCCAGTTCGGCGGCCCCTTCAACGACGAGCTGATCAACTTCCCGGTGGACCGCGGCATCTGCCACATCCGCACCCAGGTCCCGGGAGAGGACCTCACCGGAGACGACCTGACGACCCCCGGCCAACCGGGCGTCTGTACGGACCTGGTCACCCGGGCCGAGCTCAGCGCCGCGACCAGCGGCAAGATCGACGAGAACAAGATCCTCCCCAGCGTGGGACTCACCTATCGCGTGACGCCCCTGGAGGAGTACCTGCCCTACGGCTCCCTCACCCTGCGCGCCGCGTACTCGCAGACCGTGGCGCGACCCTCCTTCCGGGAGAAGAGCTACTACGTCTCCCTCGAGCCCGGAACCGACGACCAGATCCTCGGCAACCCCGCCCTGGACCTCTCGGAGGTCGAGAGCTGGGACGGCCGGGTGGAGTGGGTCTTCTCCGACACCGGCGACCTGATCGCCTTCGGCGGCTTCTACAAGGAGATCGACGATCCGGTGGAGAGCCTGATCCTGCGCGACCCCACCGACGCGACGGGCTCGGCCTTCGCGCAGTTCCGCACCTTCTTCAACAACCCGAACACCGCCGAGCTGTGGGGTATCGAGGTCGAGGCGCGCAAGAGCCTGGACTTCCTGGGCGTGGACTTCCTCGAGTACTTCTCGATCGGCGGCAACTACACCTACATCGATGCCCAGGTCGACCGGACCGACCCCGAGCTCGAGGCCGTGAGCGGCTTCTTTCCCGAAGGCGAGACCCTCGACCGCAAGCGCCGACTCTTCGGCCAGCCCGAGTGGATCGCGAACGCGGACATCAGCTTCGACCATCCGGACTGGGGGACGAGGATCACGATCGCGTACTTCATGATCAGCGACATCCTCGACGCCACCGGCGTGGTCAGCCAGGAGCTGCCGCCCGAGGCCTACGTGCCCGACCTCTACATCGAGGAGTTCCACACCCTGGACCTCGTGGCCCGACAGCGGCTCTACGAAGGCATCGAGCTGAGCTTCCAGGCGAAGAACCTGACCGACAGCCGGCGCGGTACCAAGTACGACACCAAGACCGTGAACGGCACCATCCGCGAGCGTTCCTTCCGAGTCGGACGCGACTTCAAGCTGCAGCTCACCTTCACCTTCGACTCGGAGTCCTGGTTCTGAGACGCGCGGCCGGCCGTGGCTGAGCAGGGCCCCGGGCGAAGCTCCCCCTTCCACGGAGTCCTGCTCGTCCTTCTCGTCTTCGCCGTCTTCTTCCCCGCCTGGGGCTTCGAGGACGGTCCGGGGCGGGGCTTCATCTGGGACGACGACGACCACTACCTGAACGATCACCTCGTCAACCAGGAAGACGGCTGGTGGCGGATCTGGTTCGACCCCCACCCGGGCGTGGTGGGATCGGCCGACGGCGCCTGGGTGTGGAACTACTGGCCCCTCACGCGCAGCTCCTTCTGGCTCGACAAGCGGCTCTTCACCGGCGACGACGGCCAGCCGCGCGCGCCCCCCTCGCGCATCGTCAACGTCGCGCTCCACGCCTTGAACGCGCTGCTCTTGATGCAGGTCCTCCGGCGGCTTCGCGTGCCGGGAGCCGAGATCGCGGCGCTGCTCTTCGCGGTCCATCCGGTCACGGTCGAATCCGTGGCCTGGATCACCGAGCGGAAGAACCTCCTCTCCACCGCCTTCTTCCTGCTCTCGCTGTCGGCCTGGCTGCGCTTCGAGCGGGAGGGCGACGCGCGCTTCTACGTCGGCAGTGCCGCCGCCTTCCTTCTCGCCCTGCTGGGCAAGAGCTCCACCGTCGCGCTCCCCGTCGTGCTGGTCCTTCTCCAGTGGTACCGGCGCGAACCCGGGTCGCGCGCGAGCGTGCTTCGCCTGGCGCCCTTCTTCGGCATGGCGCTCGTGGCCGGCGTCACGAGCATCCTGTTCGAGAAGCTCTTCATCGACCCGGGTCTCCCGTCTCCCGCCCAGGGCATCGGCGAGAGGATCGCCGCTGCCGGGTGGATCGCGTGGTTCTATCTGGGCAAGCAGCTGCTGCCCGTCGGTCTGTCGTTCAACTACCCTCGCTTCCAGATCGATCCGGCGGCGTTCGAGAGCTACCTGCCGACTGCAGCCGCGCTGCTCACGGCAGCGGTCGCGTGGCGCTTCCGCGAGGGCTGGGGCCGTCCCGTCGTGCTGGCCGGTGGCGTCTACGGGGCGCTGCTCTTCCCGGTGCTCGGCTTCTTCGACCTCTTCGGCATGCGCTACGCGCACGTGGCCGACCATTGGCAGTACCTGGCCTGCCTGCCCGTTCTGGCCGGTGTCGGAGCGGGCGTCGCGAGCCTGCCCGGCAGACTTCGGGCGCTCCGCATGCCTCTCGTGGTCGGTGTCCTTCTCGGCTTCGCCTGGACGAGCTTCCAGCATGCGAAGCTCTTCGTCGACGACGACACCTTGTTCCGACACGCCCTCGAGCAGCAGCCCCGCTCGGTGCTCGCGAGCAACAACCTCGGCAACCGGCTCCTCTCGGACCGGCGCTACGCGGAAGCGATCCCCTACTTCGAACGGTCCATCGAGTCCGGCGCGAGAATCGCCGCGCCCTACGTCAACCTCGGCATCGCGCGCGAAGCCGTGACGGGTCGGCTGAGCGAGGGAGTCCGTTACTACGAGATGGCGCTGGAAGTCGAGCCGGGACAGCCCCAGGCGCTCCACTACCTGGCCATCGAGCGCCGGGAGAATGGCGATCCCGACGCGGCCGAGGGGCTTCTCCGGCGCGCCCTCGAGGCCCACCCCACCTATCTCCCGGGTCTGCGCATGCTTGCCGGGATCCTGGAGGCGCAGGGCCGCGGGGCGGAGCTGCGTCCCTTCCTGCTCCGCGCCGGCGACCCCGTTCGCGAACGGATCGCGGGCGGTCGGAGGCTGATGGTCGGCGTCTGGAGCGCCCTGGGCGCGCTGATGGGAGCCGTCGTCTGGATCGGCTACTCCGAGTCGCGTGCGAAGTCGTAGACCCGGGAACGACGCATGATCGAGTCACCCATGGGCTGGAGGCGTTCGAGGTGAACCCGCACCTCGACGGATTCGAGCTGGGGCCAGGTCTCGAGCAGGCTGCGGGCGACGGGCTCGGGCGAGTGGAGACGGCCCAGCACCCAGCGGCGCAGCAGGAACGCGCGATAGCCCTCGCGGATCTCCGGCGGCAGGGTGCGGGACTCGATGCGGCGGATGCGCTCTCCCTGCCTTCCATACAGCTCCACCTCGACCACGTGCGGCGTGCAGTACATCGCGAAGCCGTAGAGCTTCCACGGGTTCACGTCCAGCCGTGTGACCAGGACGTAGTGGGCGATCGGCCAGAGCCCCACGACCACGACCAGGGAGCCCAGCAGGCGCGCCTTCCAGCTCGAGTGGGTGCCGGTCAATTGAACACCCAATCCGGCGCGAGCCAGCCGCGCACGAGGAGGAGGAACGCGTATCCCACCACGCCGAGGCCCAGCGCCCGGACGCTCCAGACGGTCGGCAGGAAGAAGGCCAGGAGGTTCAACATCAGCGTCCCGAACAGGAGCTCCCGCGCACCGACCTCGATCCCCGAGACCAGCCCGAGCGCGGCGACGACGCCGAGGATGCGGGTACGCGGGAGCAACAGCAGGAACGCGACCGCGATCTCTCCCACCCAGATGCCGTTGGACACGACGATGGCCGGCCACGAATCGAACGCGTAGGGGCCGGGTGGTTGCGTGGCCAGCAGACGCTGCAGCTCGGACTCGGGCATCAGGAAGCCGAAGACGAACGCGAAGCTCCGCGAAGACAGCGTGCTCGCCAGGAAGGCACCGTTGAAGTAGGTGCCGTGGATCAGCTTGGCGACACCCGACCAGAAGAGGACCAGGACGGGAACCCATCGAAGCGCCGCCAGCGCGGCCGGTGCGTCGCCCTCGGACCGGCTTCCGACGAACAGCATCGTGAGACAGAGCCACTCGAGGAAGAAGTGGTTGGAGTTCGCCGGGAAGATCCAGATCCACTTCCACGTGGACAGTGCCAGGGCCACTCCGAGGGAGGGCCACAGCCACGTCGGACGCAGCGAGACGAGCAGGCACAAGCCATACCCCGTCGCCCAGGCAACGCGGAGCGGATCGCCCCCCTCGAGCGCGCGGACGAGATCGCGAACGGCGAGATGCAGCAGCAGGAAGCGTGCGAAGAGCGCCAGCGCCTGGCCGGCTTCGGGAGCCGGGCGTGCTGCAGAGGTCAGGCGGAGGACGGATTCGGGGCCAGGGAGCGCCACGCGCGCACTCTAGTTCAGCCCGGTTCCCGTCATCGATTCGTCACATGGATGGAACGGCAGATTCAAGAACCGACCGCCATGCCCTCCGGATGACGGTGACGGAAGTGCAACAGCGTCTCGGAAGCACCCGACAGGGCACGCAAACGTCATGGTTTCGGTGCCCGAAGGAGATGAGCGCTTGTCATGATCGGCGCGGCCGAGCAGGTGGGGCTCGGCGCCGGATCTTCCCAGTCTCCCCGCCGAGACCGATCTCAATCAACTGAAGGACCATAGAGGGAAACAGCAATGACGCAGAAGCTCATCGCCGCTCTTGCAGGTGCTCTGGGGGGTCTACTCCTCGCTGTGACGCCCGCAAGCGCCCAGGATTGCGACTCCGGCACGACCGTCGGCGACGCACTGGACGGTGTGGCCGAGGCCATCACCACCAGCACGACCTGGGGAGACGTCACGAACCCCGGACCCATCTGTCTCGAGGAACCGATCTACGTCACCAACGGAGCCGTGCTGACCATCACCGACGGCACCATCGTCCGCGGTCAGCCCCGGCGCGGCGCCCCCGGCGTCAGCGTGAACCGCAACGCCGGCGCCCTGGTGATCACCCAGGGCTCCCAGCTCGTCGCGGAGGGCACGCCCACCAGCCCCATCATCATGACCTCGGCTGCGGTCGACAACGATGGCGACGGTGCCTGCGACAACGCGGATGCCAACTCGGGCGTGGACGGGTCGCCCTACCCGGACTTCTGGCCCGGCTTCGACCCGACGGCTGGCTGCTTCGCGGGCGGGACCTGCCTGGAGACGAACCCCGGGGAGCTCTGCACCTCCGGCAACGGCTGCACGCCGAGCTTCTGCGACGACACCCCGGCCACCGAGCCGCTGGCCCCGCTCGACGCGGACGGCAGAGCGAACGTCCAGCTCTGGGGCGGCCTGGTGATCAACGGCCAGGCACCGGTCAACACGGCCGACAACGAGCCGAGCGGCGCCGGTCAGACGCCCCGGCCGATCGGTCAGGACGCCGTGGAGGGCATCCTGCTTCCGGACACGCCCGGCGCCTACGCGACCTACGGCGGCATCTACGCCCACGACAACAGCGGCATCGTCCGCTACGTCTCGGTGCGCCACGCAGGCGATCCCCTGCTCCCCAACCAGGAGCTCAACGGCGTGACGATCGCCGGCGTCGGGGACGGCACCGAGTACTCCTACGTCGAGGTCTACTGCAACTGGGACGACGGCCACGAGTGGTTCGGTGGCACCGTGAACGGCGACCACCTGGTCACCATGTATGCGGGCGACGACCAGTTCGACCTGGACCAGGGCTACACGGGTCACCTGCAGTTCCTGTTCGCGGCTCTGCCCTTCTTCAACGAGGACGGGGGCAGCTCCTACGGGTCGTCCTCGGGCGATCGCATCGGCGAGTGGGACGGTACCGACGGTGACGACGTGGCCGGACGCTACGACCTGGACAACCCCGCCGACCTCGATGGCGCGCCGTCTCCCTTCCCCTACGTGGAGGTCTGGAACCTGACCGGCATCGGCGCCACGCCGGACGGGACCAACCCCGCCGTGTCGGACAACGGGGACAAGACGGGCATCACCGGTCGCAACGGCTTCGGTGGAGCCACCTACAACAACATCATCGTCAACCTGGGCACGGGCCCCTGCTTCACCACCTCGACGGACGTCGGCGGCAACGCCATCCCGGGCTACAGCACCCAGGACAACGTGGCCAACGACCTCGTCCGCATCGCCGCGACGCACTGCGGTGACTCGACGGGCGGCATCGCCGCCCAGGCCGAGATCAACGGTGAGGCCTACGCGGCGCAGATCCTCGGTAACAGCGATGGGGACAACGTCACGAGCGGTGACGACTACCTCGTCCAGGAGGATCCGACCTTCGATCCGAAGGGAGTGGCCGGCAAGCTGCCGTACCGCACCTCGCCCACGATCACGCCGATGGACCCGCGCCCGACGGGCACCGCCGCGACCGCGGTCGGCCTGCCGCCCCGGGACTCGCGACTGGACGGCTCCGCGACCTATCGCGGCGCCTTCGAGCCCGGGGCCCCGGAGCTGTGGACCACGCCGTGGACCGCCGCCTACCTGGGCGGGATCATCACCCCGTAGTCGGCCGAGGCAAGTGAGCAGCATTCGGAATCCGAAGCCAACGAAAAGAGAAGACTGATGATGAAAAAGCTACTTGCGATGGCCTCACTCGTCGGGGCGTCCTGGATCGGGACGGCAGCGAGCGCCGATGTACTGGCAGGCTGGGACTTCTCCCAGTTCCAGTCGCCGGCGTCCCTGACGGGAGGCAGCAACCCGCTGCCGGCCAACTACTCGACGCAGGACCCGGTGGGAGCCGGTTCCGGGTCGGCGAGCTTCGGCTCGCTGTCCTGGAGCGGCACCCTGCTTCCGACCGCCGGAACCGGCCAGAACACCGGAAACGGCTCGCCCTACAACGGGGAGGGACCGATCGGCAGCAACATCGCCGACGACTTCGAGCCCGGCGAGATCGCCTTCGGAGCAGAGAGCCTGCTCCGGGCGACGGGCCAGTCCAACGCCAACCGCTTCGGGATGCTGGCGAGCTCCGCCTCGACGCTGACCTTCACGGTGACGCCGCCGGTCTCCGGTGCGCAGAACTTCGAGGTGAGCTTCGGGGCGAAGATCCTGGGCGGCGGGGGGCCGAACGGTGGGCCGCTTAGCTGCGACCCCATCGGCGGGCCCTTCACCTGCACGTCGACCGTGACGGTGGAGCATGCGCCGGACTGTTCGAGCTACATCTCGTACCCGTCGCAGGTCCTGTCCCTGGACGACGAGCGCTACAGCGTGGCGCTCGGCAGCGCGGTGGACACGGACGACTTCTGCGTCCGCCTCGGGCTCAGCCCCACTTCGGGCCAGCCGGTGATCGACAACGTGGCGGTCGTTCCCGAGCCGGACATGGGGCTCGTGGCGGTCACCGGGATCACGATGCTCGCCTGGCTCCGGAGACGACACAAGAACTGAGAGCCAGCCAACGCAACACCCGGACCCGCCGTCCGATCACTCGGGCGGCGGGTCCTTCTGTATCCTGGAGTGCATCGTGCGGCCCTCGCCCCGTCCTCGTCCCACGCTCGCAGCCCTCTTCGCAGCCCCGTTCGGAGCTCTGCTGCTCGCCCTGGGCTGCGACTCGGGTCACGAGCGCGCCCCTGTCGCGGAGCACGTCGCGGAACGGCTCGATCCGGCGCGCGGCGCGGAGTCGGTCGACCCGGACCCCGTCACCGAAGCGAACCTCTACGACAAGGAGCGCTACTGGCCCTACCGGGTCGCGATCCTGGATCGCATGGAGCGCGGCGAAGGCGAGATGCCGATCCAGGCGGGTCGCGTGGGCGTGCTGATTCGCGTCGAGGCTTCGGGCAACCCCCGCATCGACTTCGGCGCCTACGGGAACTACGAGATCCCGGTGGCACGGACCGACGTCGTCGAGCGCGCGAACCGCATCCGAGTCGGCGAGGCGCAGAAGGACGCCCCGAACTTCACCCACGCGATCCGTTCCCGCATGCTCACGCCGCGGGAAGGCCACCCGGTGGCGATGCCACGCGCCTGGGCGGATCCGCGCCCGGGCTTCCTGTGCGTCTTCATCGACCCGGAACACGAGGCCTTCGAGGCCGTCGCCCGGGCGCTGGCGCCACTCCAGGACCGGAACGGCGTCGGAACGATCCTCTTTCCCCAGGGCGACAGCGCCGACCAGGCCGTTCTCGACCAGCTGAACGCACTCGAGTGGGACGCCCCCTTCCTGGCGGACTTCCTGTCGGAGCCCTACACCCGCACGGTCCTGCCCGAAGGGCCCGAGATGCCCTACCTGCTGCTCCACACCGCCGAGGGCCGGGTGCTGTACAGCGGCCCTCTCGATCTTCCGAGCATCGCGGCGGTCGAAGCGCTGCTGGACGACCGCTTCGACCCGAAGGCTCCTGTCGCGCAGCGCAGGGAAGGCTGAGGGCCGCTCCTCAGTCGAAGTCGGCGGCGCTGTGCCGCTCGGGCACCCGCGTCTCCTCCGGCCCCCACGGCCGGTTCACGCGCCGCCCCCGCTTGACGGCGGGCCGCTCCATGAAGTCCTCCGCCCAGCGCACGACGTGCTCGTAGGACTTCACATCGAGAAACTCGCCTGCCTGGTAGAGCTTCCCGAGAACCAGCGCGCCGTACCAGGGGCAGGTGGCCATGTCGGCGATGGTGTACTCGTCGCCGCACAGGTAGCGGCGATCCGACAGATTGCGGTCGAGCACGTCGAGCTGGCGCTTGACCTCCATGGCGTAGCGATTGATCGGGTACTCGAACTTCTCGGGCGCGTAGGCGTAGAAGTGGCCGAAGCCTCCGCCCAGGAAGGGGGCGCTGCCCATCTGCCAGAAGAGCCAGGACAGGCACTCCGCTCGCTCGGCCGGATCCGCGGGATAGAAGGCGTCGAACTTCTCCGCCAGGTAGACGAGGATCGCCCCGGACTCGAAGACACGGGTCGGAGGAGAGCTTCCGTGGTCGACCAGGGCCGGGATCTTGGAGTTCGGGTTCGCCGCCACGAAGCCGCTGCCGAACTGGTCGCCCTCGCCGATGTCGATCAGCCAGGCGTCGTACTCGGCGTCCCGTCCGGCCTCGAGCAGCTCCTCGAGCATCACGGTCGCCTTGACGCCGTTGGGGGTCGCCAGGGAGTAGAGCTGCAGCGGGTGCTCGCCCACGGGCAGCTCCTTGTCGTGGGTCGCCCCGGCTACCGGTCGGTTGATCTTGGAGAAGCGACCGCCGCTCTCGGCGTCCCAGGTCCAGACCGCCGGCGGTGTGTAGGTGGACTCTCCTTCGCTCATGACTCGCTCCTTGCGATCCGGCCCGGGTCGACCCACAGCTCTCGCGGGCCGCGCAGGGTTCCGTGGACGATGCGCGCCGGCCTGTCGGGCAACGGCGCCATCTCGGGGAAGCGGCGCAGCAGGACCTCGAGACCCGTCTCGAGAACGCGCCGCGCCATGTGACTGCCAATGCAGAAGTGCTCGCCGTGCCCGAAGGCGAGGTGCCGGTCGCCGCGCGATGGATCAAAGCGGCGCGGCTCGTCGAACTCCTTCGGGTCGTTGTTGGCACTGGCGATGCTGAGCATCACGTTGTCGCCGGCCGAGAGCTTCCGGGCGCCGATCTCGACGTCCTTCACGCAACGCCGCGGAACCAGCGCCAGGGGCGGCTCGTAGCGGAGCAGCTCCTGCACGATCGCCTCGCGTTGGGGATCGCCCTCTCGCGCGAGCTCCCGGATCGCCGGTTGGTGCAGCACCACGTGCAGCAGGCTTCCGAGACTGTTGGTGCTGGTGTCGATCCCGGCCGGGAAGAGATTGCGACAGAAGGCGTAGACCTCCTCGTCGCTGAGTCCCTCGCCGTCGATCTCCGCCTGCACGAGGAGCGACAGGAAGTCGTCGCCCGGGCGCTCGCGGCGTTCCCGGACCACGGGCTCCAGATAGCTGCCCATCTCCTCCTTGGCGCGCAGGGCCGCCTCGAAGTCCCAGCCCTGGGCCATGATCTGGTCCGCCCAGAGCATCAGACGGTCCACGTCGGTGACGGGCAGCCCGAGCAGGCGGGTGATGACGTTGAAGGTGAAGCGCCGCGTGAAGTCGCGCACGAGGTCGACCTCGTTCCGACCGGCCAGGCCATCGGCGAGCTTCTCGGCCTCGACCCGGAAGACGGGCTCGACGAGCGCGCGCATGGGCTTGGGGAAGAAGACCGCGGAGATCACGCCCCGGTTCTTGCGGTGCGCCTTGCCCGACAGGGTCGCCATCACGGGCCCCATGGTGAGGCCCAGGCTCCGCTTGTAGGCCTCGGTGGTGGAGAGATGCTCCTCGTCGGTCATCGCGTGCTTGACGGCGTCGTAGCCGAGGATCATCCACAGGGGTCGGGTCGCGAACAGGACCGGCACCGCGGGACCCTGCTCGCGAAGACCCGCGAGCACCTCGTGCAGGTCCGGCAGATCGTGCAGGGCGAAGTCGACGTCGGGCAGCAGGGGCGGCGGCAGGGGCATCTTCTTCAGTCCTCGCTCTCGATGCGTCGCTCGAGCAGGAACTCGTGGCGCAGCTGCGAGAGCTCGTGCGCGGCGGCGACGGGTGCGGCCATGGAGGACTGGATCAGATGCCAGCCATCCTCGAGGGCCGCCACGCCGGTGGCATAGGGCGGATCGCCCGCGGGCAGCCCGGGGCCGCCGCCGCGCGTTCCATCGTGGAAGGCCCAGGCGACGACCGCCTGGTCGAGCGCCGCCTCGGCGAGCCAGAGGTGCAGGATCTGCTGGCGGCTTCCCATCCGCGGCTCAGTCCGCGCCCGCGGCGAGCGGAGCGCGCTGCTCGAGACGCGTCAGGTAGTAGTCGGCGTCGAAGCCCTCGTCGCCGCTCAGGTAGCGCCACAGCCGAGCACGCTGCACCAGCTCGTAGCGGAGCTCGTGCCCCTGCTGCCAGGGCTGCCCCTGGCGGAGCACCTGCGCCACGCTGTCGAAGCGCATCGTCGCGAAGGTGTGGTCCGAGGCGTCGTTGTGGCAGGCCGCGAAGTCGTCGGTGTTCCAGAGGCGGACCTGGGGCACCCGCGGATTCAGGCGCAGCTTGTACATCCAGCGGGCCTGGTCGCTGGGGTTGGGCTGCCCGGCGTGCCACAGGCCGTGATGGAAGACCATCACCGTCCCCGGCGGTCCCTCGAACTGCTGCTCGCCGACGATGTGCTGGTAGCGGGCGACGTCCTCGGCCCGGACCCGGCGCAGGTGCGAACCCGGGACGAAGCGCGTGCCACCACCCCCCTCGGACACGCCACCGGGGAAGTAGAAGAGCTGGATGTCGAAGGTCGGATCCTCGGAGTCGACGATCGCGTCGACGTGGAGATGCTGCTCGTAGGTGCTGCCTCCGGGCAGCAGGTGGACGAAGTCGTGGTCGTAGAGGGGATCGGACCCGACCAGGGAGGTGATGATCCCCTGGACCTCGGGCCGCCGGATCCACTCGCCCACGAGCGAAGGCTCGGGATAGCACTGCGAGAGCGGAGTCATGGTGGCCGGCCGCTCGAGCGCGTCCTCGGGCGGTGGCTTGCCGACCGCCTGGGGGAACTTCGCACCGGCCAGCGCACCCAGCTCGGCGATGATCCGCTCGTTGAGGTCGTCGTCGATCAGGGCGTCGAAGCGCAGGTAGCCGTCGGCGACGAAGCGCGCGACCTCCAGGGTGGTCAGTCGGTGGTCGGCGGCGGGCAGGGGGGCGTCCTCCGGAATCAGCGGAACGAGTTTCGCAACCCCCGAGGGCCACTTCAAGGCGATACCCGTGCCCGGAACGGCTTGCGAAAGAGGTCACCGCCCCGGGGAGTGACCGTGATAGGCTGGCCCCATGCCTCTCGACCCGCGCTCCATCCTCAAGACCTACTTCGAGACGGGCGACATCCCCACCGAGAGCCAGTTCCAGAACCTGATCGATTCCATGCTGACCCTCGAGCTGATTCCGGGGCCGAGCATCGACCAGCACTCGCTCTCGCTGGACGCTGCGACCGGCGGCTTCCTCCAGGATGCCCTGGGACAGTCCGTGCTGCTCGGAGAGGGCGCGCGTGTGGACGGGAACCTCGCACCGGGCGAGTCCTACGCTTCGCCCCTCTCCGTCGGGGCGGGAAGCGGCCTGCCGGGTGAGTCCGGCTACCTGGCGCTCTCCTTCGACCTGCCCGACGGCGGGGGCGGTACCACCACCCACTACGGGTTCCTCGAGATCGCCGTCGAGGATGCCGCGTCGAGCGACCCGTACGCCATCGAGCTCGTGGGCTTCGCGTACGAGACGACGCCCCACACACCCGTCACCACCTTCGCCCTGCCCGAGCCCGGCACGGGCCTCCTGCTCGCGCTGGGACTCGTCGTCTCGGCGCTCTTCCGCAGGAGAGGTCCGCGCGCGGACGGCTGACGGGACCGGCACCGTGCAACCCGCGCCGCCCGGGCAGAAGCGCCGAGAGCTGTCGGCCAGCGAGCAGGTCGTCGCCACCTGCGGCTTCCCGCTGCTGATCACCCTGGGCATCGGCATCCACATCGAGACCATCGAGCGGGGTGTCGACCCGAACCTCTCGGGCACCGCGCTGATCATCGGGAGCTATGCGATCCTCGCGATCGCGGAGCGGATCTGGCCGTGGCAACGGAGCTGGCTCCATTCGCGCGGCGACCTGCGCACGGACGTGGGCCTCGCCCTCTCGAACGGCATCGTCACCGCACTGCTGGGCCCGGCGGTGCTCGCCGGGGTCGCGCTGCTCGGCGCCGCCGCATCGGAGGCCCTCGGACAGGGCCTGTGGCCGACCCACTGGCCCTGGGTCGCGCAGCTGGCGCTGGCACTCGTGCTGGCCGAGTTCGGGGAGTACTGGTTCCACCGCGCCATGCACGAGATCCCGGCGCTCTGGCGCTTTCACGCCACCCATCACAGTGCACCGCGCCTCTACTGGCTGAACGCCGCGCGCTTCCATCCGATCGATCTCTTCTTCGTCACGGTCTTCAAGGGCATTCCGCTCGTCCTGCTCGGCGCGGGCTTGCCCGTCTTCGCCCTGGTGAACCTCTTCTCCGCCATCCACGGCGCCTACCAGCACGCCAACCTGCCCGTCCGCCTGGGCCCGTTGAACTGGGTCTTCAGCCTCACCGAGCTGCACCGCTGGCACCACTCGAAGCGGATGCAGGAAGCCAACCACAACTACGGCGGGAACCTGATCCTGTGGGACCTGATCTTCGGGACGCGCTGGCTCCCGAAGGATCGCGACCCGCCCGAGGCGATCGGCATCGAGGCGCTGCCGCACTTCCCGATGGGCTTCTGGTCGAACCTGCTCGTGCCCTTCCGCTGGAGACGCGTGGAGGCCGAAGCCGGCGGAACCGCGCCCTACGGAACGCTCAGCCGGAACAGGTAGGCCTCGGCGACGTTCTCGTTCCGCGGGCGATTGCCGTACTTCTTCTCGTAGGCTTCCGCGAAGCGATCGAACTCGGGCTGGCCCTCCACCCGGGTCGCGACGAGCTCGTAGATCGAGCCGCCCATACGGATGCGGATCTGCGGGTCCTTCTCCATGTTCTCCACCCAGGTGGCGCGGCTGGCCCCTGCATGGACGTAGAGATGGGGATCGAGCCCGAGCACCCAGATGTTCACCGAGTAGGGATCCGCGGGGTTCGTCTCCAGCTGGACGGTGTCGATCTCGTCGGTGAAGGACCAGCTCGCGGGGGCCGGAGCGGTCGGGCCCTCGAGCGCACCGCCCGGGAACACCACGAAGGGACCGCCACAGGCCAGGGCCGACACGGCGAGGACGAGGCCGAGCGCGAGACGACGTGCGCGCCTCGAGCGACCGGGACAGGAAGCGACACGAAAACGGTGCATGCGGACACTCCTTCGTCAGTGGAGTCAGTGGGCCGGACCGCGCGATCCATCGCCCCCGCGATGTCCTTCCGAGCGCTCGACCTCGCGAGAGGCTAGCCCCTACGGCCGGCCCCGCGCGAACGAGCGCACGTCGCAGAGCGGGCCGATACACTCCCGTCCGCCGAGCCGACGATGGCGGAGCCCCCCCACGATCCCGCCCGCGCACGGGCGTCCCGAAGCGCGTACGCCAGGTTCGAGAAGGAGAGGAAGATGAAGTTCGGACTTGCATTCGCGAGCAGCGCGGGCACCGGGCCCGACTCGGCACTCGAGATCTGCCGCCGCGCCGAGGCCGTGGGCTTCGACTCGGTCTGGGGAGGCGAGCACGTGATCCGACCGGACGCGATCGAGTCCCCCTATCCCTACAGCGACGACGGGTCGATGCCGGGAGAGCCGGAGACCGCCATCCCGGACCCGCTGGTGTGGCTCGCCTACGTGGCCGCCGCAGCAACGACCGTGAAGCTCGGCACCTGCATCCTGATCGTCCCCCAGCGCAACCCCCTGGTGCTCGCCAAGGAGCTGGCGACCCTCGACCACCTGAGCGGTGGCCGCGTGGTGCTGGGCCTGGGCGTCGGCTGGATGGAGGAGGAGTTCCGCGCCCTGGGCATCCCCTGGGAGCGCCGGGGCGCTCGCAACGACGAGTACGTCGCCGCCATGCGCGCCCTCTGGGCCGGACC
>JANQSB010000635.1 GCA_028284295.1 Myxococcota bacterium
GCGACAGGCCGATCAGCAGCTCGGGCATCTCCCGGGTGCGGCGTGCGATGAGCAGCAGGCGCAGCCCCGCGAGGCCACCGGCCAGTGCCATCGACAGCACGCTGATCGGTCCCAGCCAGCCCAAGCTTCCTCCCGCCGGGCCACGTGCCCTCGTTCCGTCTCGGTCGGAGCGGCCCCCGGCCTGAGCGACGCCCTCTCGCAGGGCCTGAACCCGGGTCCCAGGCCCGTTTCGCGCGGGTGGGCGGGTGCTTCCACCGGGGGGCTCCGGGCGGTAGATTCGCACCCGTGACTCCGACCGGACCCCCCACCGAATCGGAAGGTGCCGCCTGGGACGCCGTCGTCTTTGCCGGCGGCGGCTGCCGCTGCTTCTGGCAGGCGGGCTTCTGGACCGTGGTGCAGCCCGCCCTCGGCCTGCGGCCGAAGCGCGTCGGCGCCGTCAGCGCGGGCTCTGCGTTCGCCTGCGCGGCCATCGCGGGAGTGCTCGAGGCGGTCGTCGAGGACTTCAAGAAGCGCGCCGAGCGCAACCCGCGCAACGTCTATCCGCGCAATGCCCTGGGGCCGGATCCGGTCTTTCCCCACGAGCGGATCTATCGGGAGACGATCCTGCAGAACATGGGCGAGGGTGCGCTCGAGCGCGTCCAGCAGGAGGCGGACGTCCGCATCTTTCTCGCTCGTCCGCCCGCGTGGCTCGGTGCGCGCAGCGGAGTGCTGGTGGGCATCCTCGCCTACCAGCTCGACCGGGCGGCACGCGGTCGCGTGCATCCCAGCTGGGCGCGCAGGCTCGGCTTCCAGGGCGAGTGGGTCTCGGCCGCAGATTGTCGGGACGAAAGGGAGCTCGCCGATCTGATCCTGCAGTCGTCCTGCACGCCGCCCATGACGCCCCTCTACCGGCGCGAGGGCCGGATCGTCCTCGACGGTGGTCTCGTCGACAACGTACCCGTGGAGGTCGTCGAGGAAGTCGACCGCACCCTGGTGCTCCTGAGTCGGCGCTACGACGAGAGGGCCCTGCCGCGCGTGCCCGGGCGCACCTATCTGCAGCCTTCCCGTGAGGTTCCCGTGGAGAAGTGGGACTACACGAGCCCCGAGCGCGTGCAGGAGACCTACGACCTGGGCCGTCGGGACGGGGAGGCCTTCGTCGAGAGTCTGGGTTCGTGAAGGCGGGCGCTTGAAACGCGGCGCTCGGGCCGCGGTGCTGCTCGCGAGCCTCGTGCTGAAGGTCGGCGAAGCGCACGCGGACGACCGGCCGGCGCTGCGCGACTTCCTGGTCGAAGAGATGGCCGCTACGGGCGTTCGCGGTGCCAGTGTCGCGCTTCTTCGCGACGGTCACGTCGTCTGGCTGGAGGGCTTCGGGGTCGCCGACGAGCGCGACGACGGGGTCGTCGGCCCGGGCACGGTCTTCCAGACGGCGTCGCTCGGCAAGGTGGTCGCCGCCTACGCGGCGCTGCTGCGGGTCGCGGACGGCGACTGGGCGCTCGACATGCCGGCCCGCTCCGATCGCCTGCAGATCCGTCCCGGCTGCCCGCGACCGACGCTCGCGATGCTCCTCTCCCACAGCGCGGGTCTCGGCAACGATCTGCGGGCAGAGCGCTTCGAGCCCGGCTGCGACTTGCCCGCGCCCTTCTCGTACGCGGGACAGGGCTACCTGGTGGTGCAGGACCTGTTCGGCGACGCGTCGGGTGACGCCGCAGAGAGCTTCGCGCGCGAGCGCATCTTCGAGCCGCTCGGCATGACGAGCGCGACCTTTCGTCCGCCCGACCCCATGCTCGTCCCTCCGACCGCCGGGGGGCGGCTCGCCACGGGTCACGCCGACCTTCTCTATGCGGCCCTCGCAGGCAAGGGCTTCTCGAGCGAGCGGGGGGCGGCGATCGCGGCTCTCGTCGCGGGGCTCGTGATGGTCGGGCTCGTCGCTGCTCGCGTCGGTCGCCCCGGTGCGCGGGCTCGCGGCCTGGTGTTCCTGGGGGTGGGGGGAGTCGCGGTCGTTCTCGTCGAGATCGCGGTGCTGGCCACCCGCACGACGCCCGTCGCGCCGTGGAGCGACGCCACCCTCCTGCCTTCGAGCCTGCATGCGAGCGCGGACGACATGGCGCGCTTCGCCGCGGAGCTGCTCGACCCCACGCTGGTGGCCCCGGAAGGGCGCGACCTCCTCTTCGAGGCGCACGCGTCCATCGACGAGCGTCGCGCCTGGACGCCGGGCATCGGCGTCGAATGGGTTCCGACCGGGGAAGGAACGGTGCGCACCTTCTGGCAGTGGGGCAGCAACCCTGGCTTCCAGGGGCTGCTGGTGCTGGTTCCGTCGCGGCGGGACGCGATCGTCGTCCTGACCAACACGGGCGGCTTCGCGGACGTGGTGCTCGACGATCGCGGCGGCTACGTGCTGGCCCGTCGCCTGGCCCGCCGCGCGCTCGCGCTCGACGGGCGCTGGACCCTTCGGGGCGTCCAGCGCGAAGGCGGGGTCGGCGGGGCGATGTAGTTCCGGGGATCCGAGCTGCGGTAGGCTGCGGTGGGGGGTGGTTCATGGCTGCTTCCAGCTCGCTCTCGAAGCTCCGGGCCGCGGTCGGCGTGGTCCTGCTGGTCCTCGGTGTGGCGGTCTTCGCCGTCCGGCTCCTGCACGAAGGCGCCTACGCGGTGCCGCGTGGGGGGAACCTGTTCGGTGGACTGGGCGCGCTCGTGCTCGGCGGGGTGCTGGTGTGGCCCGGCGCTCCGCGGGTGCTCGGTTGGCTGGCGCTCGCGGCCAGTCCCGTGGTGCTCTTCTTCGGCCTCTACGCGACGATGGCAGAGCTCGAGGAGGTGGTGTCGCTCTACGCGACCGACAGCGGGGGCGGCGCCTCCGAGCTGAGACTCTGGATCGTGGAGCGCGAGGACGGTGAGTGGGTGGGGATGCCGCGCTCGAAGGCCGTCGAGCACTCACTCGACGGCGCCCGGCTCGATCTGCTCCGGGACGGCGAGACCCGATGCGTGGCGCTGGTCCTCCACGAGGACCGGCCGACGGTCACGGCCATTCACGCCCTCAAGCTGCAGAAGTACGCGGTGGCGCGGGCGTCCGCCGCGATCGGCCTCTACCCGAGCGAGGCTCCGGAGACCTCGGTCTCCCTGCGGCTCGATCCCTGTCCGGACGCGAAGTGAGAGGACCGTCGGCGATGAGAAGCGAAGCACGGGAGCAGGTCATGGGGCGATTCCGGCGGGTCCTTCACACTTCGGTCCTGGGTCTCTTCCTCTGCTCGTGCTTCGGCCTGTCGACGCTGTCGGCTTCGCCCGCCCGGGCCGCCTTCGACGTCGAGAGCCCGGCCGGTGTGCCGGCCTTCAAGGTCATGGTGAAGGGGGCGGACGAAGACCTGATCCGACGCCTCCAGACCCGGACGGTGCGGCGACTGCGCAAGGCCGAAGTCGGCGTCGGGGAGCATCCGGTCTTCCTCTACGTGACCCTCGACTCCCTGCACAAGATCCGCGTCGACGAGCCCGCGCCCTTCAGCTGGACCCTGATCGTGGCCCAGGAGGTCACCCTGGTGAGGAACGGGAGCACGGGCCTCACCCAGACCTACATCCGTTCGACGATCGGGCACGGCGGGAGGCAGGAGGTCGCGGACGCCCTCGAGCTGCTGCTCGACACCTTCCTCGCCGACTACCGGAAGGCGAACCCGGAGCCGGGGTCAGGTTCCTAGCAGCCGCTCCCGGATCTCGGCCGCGGCTTCGACCTCGCGCTCGGGGGACTCGGCGACGGGCATGACGTTGAAGCGACGACACCCCGCCTCGACGTAGGGTGCCAGGAAGTCGGCCACGTCGGCCGGTGTGCCGACCGGGCTGTAGCGTTCGAAGCGCTCGAACGGAGTCCGATACAGGCTCTCCATTCCCTTGGCGAGGCGCGCCCGGCCGCGCTCGCGATCCTCGTCGACGCCGACCCAGACCTGCAGGCCGTGCTCCCACTGCGGTGCACGGCGACCCTCCTCGGCGGCGAGCGACTCGATCTCCCGGGTCGCGGCGGCGAAGCGCGTGGGCGAGACCCACGCGGCGAGCCAGCCGTCGCCCAGACGTGCCGTTCGGTGCAGTGCGGCCTGCGACCGACCCCCGACGAGGAAGGGGACCGGGGGATCCGGGGGCGGCAGGACCAGGGCGTCCTCGAACTCGAAGAATCGGCCGTGGTGGCTGGTGGGCTTCCCCGCCAGCAGCTCGCGCAGCACGCCGAGACACGCATCGGTGCGGGCGCCGCGCGTGCGGGGATCGACGCCGCAGACCTCGATCTCGTGCCG
>JANQSB010000638.1 GCA_028284295.1 Myxococcota bacterium
ACGACATCCGATTCAACGAGGTGGGTGTCCTGGCGCCGGGGGGCTCGCTGGACGGGAGCCCCGACTGCCTGACGGCCGGTCCCACCCAGCTCGCCGACCTCATTGACTTCGACGCCGACCTCGGCGGTCTGCTTCGGCAGGACGACAGCGACCTGGCGCTCTTCGACCCGACCGACCCGGACTGCACGCCGGTGGACAGCAACGGCGACGGAGTGCTCGAGCTTCCCGCCACCTGCTCGTACCAGCCCACCAACGCACTCGACTCCCACCACGCGAACCTGACCCTCTTCACCTGGATCTGCTCGGCGACGGTGGGCTTCATCGACCTCGACGAGACCGCTTGCGCGCAGACGGTGTTCGGCAGCTCGACGCCCCAGTCCGGCGTCCAGGTGTCCCAGATCATCGGCAGCCTGCTGGGTGGCGACACCGAGATCAACGCCCTGCTGACCGACACCGTCGACACCACCTGCCGCTTTCCGGCCTTCACCTGCGACCGCCAGGGCAGCGCCAACCGGGTCAACAAGGACTCGAACTTCCTGCCCTTCGTGCTGCCCCTCGTGCTCCTCAGCAACGACGAAGGCGACTTCGAGTCCCTGGGCTGCACCGACTTCCAGTTCGGCACGCCCTGCGGCGGCGACGTCCCGGGCAGCCCCGGCTTCCAGGGTGTGAACTTCCTGGCTTCGGTCCTGAGCCCCGAGCAGGAGGCCCTGCTCGGCTGCGGCCCCTTCTGGGACACCAACTGCGACAAGTCCGGCATCGACCTGCTGAACATGGAGCCGAGCATCGTGCTCCAGGCCTTCGCGGGTGCGTCGGGGACCCTGGACGCCATCGCCCTCAAGCAGGAGCAGGGCATCGATCCGACCACCGGTCAGCCCTACAGGGCGCCCGACGAGTACCGCACCGACGAGGGCCTGCAGCCCGGAACGCTCGCCTGGGAGGCGGCGGGAATCGGTGGACCGCTGTGCTCGACGGCCGACTTCGGTGGCAACTTCTACCCCCGCAACCAGGAGCGCCTGAACACGCCGTCCGGCAGTGGCGCGCGCCCGCCCACCCGCAAGGAGGCGCTGCCCGGCTGCCACCGCAAGTGGGTCGACCAGCTCGGTGGGTACATCAACCTGGCCTGGGGCGCGCCGATCTACGCGGCCGACGGCAACGGCAACCTGATTCCGGACACGATCAACGGCACCGGGCTCCCCATCCAGGCACCGGGCGCCCCGGTTTGCTCGATCTCCGGAGAGACCTGCCACAACGTCCAGGTCGACTACGCCTACTACAGCGGCGATCCGGACCCGCTGGGCGTCTTCCGGCTCGACACCATGGACTTCCCGGATGCGGTCTTCTACCAGCAGTACGGTCTCGGTGGTGCCAGCGAGCCCATCTTCAGCCCGCTGCGGCCGGAGATCGGTCCCGGTCATCCTTTCGCCAGCCGTCGCTCGGGGGGAGGCCGACCGGAGACCATCGTCCCCTTCGCGAACGAGCTGGCCGGCCTGTCGTGGAACTTCCAGATGATCGTGGCGGCCTTCTCGCCCGAGTTCGGAAACGCGCTCGAGACCGTGGGCGACCTGGCGGACCCGGATCGTCCGGGCTGCGACATCAACGGCGATGCCGCGGCCCGGACCGCCTGCGCGGCGCGTCTCGAGGGCGGCTCGATCCCGATCCCCACCGTCGTCAGTCCGGCCGACCCGAACCGGCTCGGGGCCAACCGCCGCTTCGTGGCGCAGATGCTCTACGCCTACTGCGGCTCGGACTACGGCCGGATCGACCCGGCGACGGGGCTCGGTACCTGCCGCATCGACGACTCGGTCACGCCGATCACCCAGCTCCAGCAGCTCTACGTCGGGTCGGGCGTCGACCCCAACGATCCGGTCGCCACCCAGCAGCTGCTGGATTCGCTGCAGTTCGTCAACGTCGCCCTGGTGGAGGACGAGGACTCGACGGCCGACCTCGACCAGTACCAGGGGCCCGCCCCCGACTTCCCGGGTGAGCTCCCGGCCACCGGCGAGAACAACATCCTCCGGAACGAGCACTGCAGCTTCATCACGCCGCAGTACTGCAGCACGGTGCGCGCGCTCTTCGGCCTGGCCGGCCTGAAGCGCAACACCATCGAGGCCGGCGGCAACGGCACCTACGGTCGCCGCACCATGCAGTGGCACGCTGGCGGTGAGATCACCCTGCGGGTGCCGAAGCGCAACGTGCTCGGCTTCGCGATGGACTTCGCCGAGGATCGTTCCAAGGCGAACTTCAGCGTCGAGACCACGTGGATCGAGAACGTCCCCACCGGAGACGTCGACCGCTTCAACAACCAGAAGAACACCGACGAGTTCAACCTGACGATCTCCGTCGACCGGCCGACCTTCGTGAACTTCATCAACCCCAACCGCACGCTGTTCATCAACAGCCAGTGGTTCTTCCAGTACCGGCGCGGTGTGAAGAAGGGCTTCGGGGGCAACGGTCCCTTCAACGCGCTGGCGACCTTCACGGTCTTCACGGGCTACTTCCAGGACCGCCTGAACCCGAGCATCACCTTCGTGCACGACATCCAGTCGGCGTCCGGCGGCGTGCTGCCCTCCATCCAGTACCGCTTCACCGAGAACTTCTCGGTGACCGTGGGCATGGCGATGTTCTACGGCCGCTACCAGGACGGCGACATCGCGACCAACGGCATCGGCCCCCCGGGCAACGAGCAGGGCGACCTGGCCTACCGGTTCGGCTCGGAGCGCGGGATCGCCATCGTGCGCGACCGGGACGAGGTGTTCCTGAGGCTGCGCTACGCCTTCTAGAGCCCGCTAGCGGGTCCGGGCGCCTTTCCTAGCGACCCCGCTCGAGGCTGTCCGCCGAGGTCATGGTGCGTCGCTCGCCCTCCGAGAAGGGCGTGGAGCGCAGGTCGTAGGACTCCCGACGCCAGCCGCCGCCCCCGCCGAGGGCGTTGTAGAAGAAGGCGGCGACGGGCTCGAAGATGCTGGCGGGGACACCGCCGGGCCACTCCGGGTAGCCGGCCACGTCGCCCGTGAAGCGGTGCACCAGGATCCCGATGTCCATCAGCCGCCGCCGGCCGGTGCGGGTGATCCAGTAGAGCGGCTGCTGGGTCTGCCGGTCCATCCAGATCTCCACCGTGCGCACGTCGGTTCCGGGGACCTTGAGGGCACCTTCGATGATCACCGCGTAGCGGATGTCCCAGCGGTCGCTCGCCACGGACAACCCGCTGTAGCCGTAGTTGCGCTTCGGGTCCTTCGGGTAGCCGTCCCGCGAGGCGTTGAGGGGCGCGAGCACGGTCTGCTCGCCCAGGAAGCGCCAGACGTAGGCGTTGGGGCGCAGGGTGATCCCCGTCAGGCCGCGGCCCTTGTTCTCGCTGACCGCGATGTTCAGCCCGGCCGTGGGCGAGATGGTGCCGGTGCCGCCGCCGTAGGCCATGCCGCCGCCGGCGCCCTCGGCGCCGCCCATGTAGGAGGGGAGGTAGAGGCCGTCGACCCAGGGGGTGGCCGCACGGCGCTGCTTCCGCATGGTCGGGACGTAGACGAAGGTGTCGTCGGGCTCGCTGAAGCGGGTCGCGCTGCGCGGCGTCCGGAACTGGCGCCAGGCGAGGTGGCGCGCGTCGAAGGGGCGGTCGAAGATCCCGCCGGCGACCCACAGCATGCGCCCGGGATCGCCCTGCCAGTAGTCCTGCTCGGGCAGGTCCGAGCGGTGGCCCGTCTGCAGGTAGAAGAAGCGGCCCTCGTAGTTGAGGGTCCCGCCCAGGCGCTTCGGGATCTCGGAGATGCGGAAGCTGCCCCGGAAGCCCGCGCCCCGATGGCGCCGCTCGAGATTCCAGGCCCACTTGAGCGCCGCCTGGGGGTCGTCGGGAGCGATCGAGTCCGGCGGGAAGGGCAGGCCGGCCTGGTAGTCGAGCAGGTTGCCGTCGCCGTCCAGGCGCGGCCGGCCGCGAAAGAGCTCCGTCGCCTGCTTGTAGGGCGCGAAGCGCGGGTAGCGGGCGTGGCACTCGCCGATCTCCATCCGCATGCCCTCGAAGAAGAAGACCTCCCGGTGCTGCCAGATGATGGGCGGCAGCAGGCGGCGCAGCATCAAGAGCTGGTCGGCTTCGATGAGCATTCCCTCTTCGAGCAGCACGGGCGGTGCGTCGACCAGGCCCTTGCCTTCCTCGAGCAGCGGGGCGCCCACCACCGTGGGGCACTCGCCGGGAGAGGGCGGCTCGCTGACGCGCGCGGCGGGCTTCTGGGGGCCGCCCGTGTAGCGGCCCGGGCCGCCGCAGCCGACCGCTAGGAGCAGCGCCACGGCCGCCCAGGCTGCGACGGAGGTCCCGGCGCCGGGCCGGCGTCCGAGGGGCGGGGGGCGATGGGGTCCGGCGGCG
>JANQSB010000639.1 GCA_028284295.1 Myxococcota bacterium
GTCGTAGCCGTGAATGCTGAGGCGACCGGCCGACTGACCCGATGCCTCCTCCTGGATGGCGATGTCCAGGTGCACCACCTGCGCCTCGACGCGGGTCGACCCCACCACCGCGATCACGATCGCGAGCAGCGCCGCAGACGAAGCGACGGGCGCGGAGAGGATCCGCGCCCGTCGCCGACGTCCCGAGAGGGCCCGCACCCTCAAGCGAGGGACGCTCGCTGGCGCCGCCGCGCACCTCGGGAGGCCAGGAGCAACCCGCCGGCCATGAGCCAGGCCGTCGACGGCTCCGGCACGAGGTTCGACTCCACGTACGCGATCGCGAGCCCGATATCGGTCTCGATGTCCTCGTTGAAGTCCTCCTGCGCGGTGGAGCAGTTGTTGAACTCCTCACACCCGTCGAGGGTTCCGAGAACGAACCAGAAGGGGTTGGACGGACCGTTCAGCCCCGCCACGTTCGCCACGCCATAGGCGAGATAGACGCCAGGCGTCGCGCCGATGTCGGCAGGTGCGCCGGGACTCGGCACCGCGTCGTCGAGGCTGTAGACCGGATGGTCGTCCATGCCTCCGTCGGCGCCGGTCGTCCCGACGGCGACTCCGATCACCGTGTTGGTTCCGAACGCCTCTCCGTAGACCGTGCCCACGCCGTCCCAGAACGTCAGGGTCTCGTTGTTGGGTGTCGCACCGAACCCGGTACCGGTCCAGTAGGACAGGCTGAGCCCGACGGTGGGCTCGACCAGGAAGTCGGCGGTCACGGCCGCGTTGCCCGGGAGAGTGGCGGGAATTCCGCCGGGGATGGCGGTGTTGGCAAAGCTGAAGAATCCCGGCTCGTCGCCCGAGTAGTTGGACGGCCCGGTGCTGTCGCCGAACAGCTCGCCCTCGAACACCACCTCGTCTTCGGGAGTCGTCGTATCGACATCGACACCCGCCGCAACGACGTTGCCGAGCCCGTCGTCGTAGAGAAGGACATCGAAGTGTCCCCCCGACGCCTGCGCGCTACCGGCCGCGATCAACGCGGCCGAGCTGGCGAGCGCGAGCGCCCACAAGCTCTTGATCCGATTCAACTTCTGCATTTCGATCCTTCCCAGAGTGTGGAATGTCCCACGGCCACGCAGCACCCGCTACCAACCGCCGACCCGGCACCAAGACCGGAATTTCAACCCAGCCAGTGCCGCCGGACTCCCGCGAGTTCCAGCTTTTCTGCGAGCTCACGCAAGGAGGGTTCACTTGACCTGCCGCTCCGGGTCTCGTTAGAGTCGCGGCGTGGCCCCCTGGTAGGTAGTGCGGGCGGCTGCGCTTCACCGAGGACGAGAAGCCGTCGTGGCGAGAACGACACAGCTGCAAGGAATGCCGTCCGGCCAGCGCTGGCGCTCGATCGGCGTCGCCTTCGCGGCGCTCGCCTTGCTGGCCTCGATGGCCGTCTCGCCCGCGCTCTCGATCCACGTGCACGCGGACGAGGGCCCCGCGGTCCACGACTGCGACGAAGCCACCACCACGATCGCGGTGGCGAACATCGAGGCCCGACCGGGCGAGGACGGCGGCTGTCTCCTCTGCGCGTTCGGACAACGTCGCGGGCAGAAGCAGCTCCTGATGCCTGCGATGGCCCGCTACGCGGTCGCCACGACGACGCTCCGGCCGCGCACCCGCGCCCACCGCGAATCGGCCCGCAGCCCCGCGCGAGCCAGCGAGTCGCCGCGCGCTCCACCTTCGATCTCCGGCTGATCCCCCTGCCCTGAGCGAGGCGCCGGGCCGCCGCGCCCGACGGTCGAACTCGATTCACGATCGAGCCTCGACGCACGTGCTCAGGGACGCCGCGAACACCACGCGGTGCACCTGTCCGCACCGCCGGAGATTCCAGTCATGTACCAGAACACCGACGCGAGCGCGCGAGCGGAAAGCTCGCGCAGCCTCCCGCGCAGCTCCTCTCCGCCTGCGTCGCCCACCGTTTCCGCGAATCGGGTCGAGCCCACTCCGCTCTCGCCGCCCGCCACCGACGAGGAGCTGCGACGACTCGTCGAGCCCCACATGGGGCTGCTTCGCGGCGTGGCCCTGCGCATCCTCGGCTGTCCCGATCAGGCCCAGGACGCCGTCCAGGACGCGATCCTGGCCTTCTGGAACGCGCGCACGGCGGCGCCGGAGATTCGCGGCTGGCTGGTGCGCACCGTCGTGCACCGCAGCCTCCATCGTCGTCGGACCGAGCGTCGCAGGCGACGCTGGGAGGATCTGGCCGGGGCGGACCACTGGTCGACCTGCCCGATCTGCGACCCCGAGGACGAAGTGTCGCGTCGCCAGCTGCTGGAGGCCGTGGACCGTGCCGCACAGCGACTGTCGGACGAGCACCAGATCGTCCTCGCACTGCGTGCAGAAGGCCTCGAGTACGAGGAGATCGCGCACCGCCTCTCGCTGCCCGTCGGCACGGTGCGCTCGCGGCTCAACCGCGCGCGCCGCGCCCTGCGCGAACGCCTTCCCGGCGAAGGCGTGTAGCCATGGTGCATTACACCCGTCGCGCCACGCCGGAGAAGCCCTCGTGCTCCACGGCGTTCCCCCGACGTTGTCGGTGTGTAGCCGCCCTGGGTCTGGCCGCGTGCGTGATCGCCACCGGAGCCCCCGCCGGGGCCGCGCCCACGCGCGATACGGTCCGGCTCGGCCAGAACAAACGCGTCGTCGTTTCCGAGGAGATCTCCCGGGTCGCCGTGGGTGACCCTCGGGTGGCTGCCGTGCAGATGATCTCCAACCGCGAGATGCTGATCCTGGGACGCTCGATCGGACAGACGAACCTCTTGCTGTGGTTCGTCGACGGTGGAGTGAGCGAGCGGCTCGTTCGCGTCCAGCGCGATCTCGGCCTGCTCTCGCGAGCCATCCGCGACATCCATCCGGCCATCTCGGTGACCGATGCGCCCGAGGGCACCTCCGTCGTGCTCACCGGCGTGGTCCCCGACATCCGCTACTCCCGCGCGGCCGAGGCGCTCGCGCGGGACTACCTGCGAGGCGGTACGGGCCTGCGAACCCGCGGGAGCGGGGTCATCGTGGGGGCCCCGGACGGCGAGCCGCAGGACCCGGGAGAAGCAGCCCAGGAGGACGCGTTCCTGCTCGAGGAGCAGCCCGGGCGCGACGTGGGTCGCGTCGTCAACCTGATCCGCGTGGAGGACGTGCCTCCTCCGCTCGAGCGCCGCCTCGAAGCGGCACTCGAGGCGGCCGGCGGGGCCGACATCCGCGTGAGTCGTCTCACCGCAGGTGCACTACCCGACGACTCGACCGACAGCTTCGTCCTCGACGGTCACGTGGCGAGCCAGGTCGAGCTGGTCCGCGCGCTGCTGTCCGCAGCGCGGGTCCTCGACCCCGGCGCCTCGGGCGATTCGATCCGGGTCATCGCCGACGAGGCCGGTGCACTCGGGAGCGGGAGCGTCGGAGTCGGCGGGGCTGGCACCGGCGCGACGCTGGGTGGCGTCGGGATCTCGGGCGCGGGCCAATCGGCCAACTTCGGCGGCGGAGGGGTCACGGGCAACAACCTGCAGGCCAACGTGGCGCGCGCGAAGGCGCTCTCCGTGCTCGGAGGTCGCATCCTGTCCTTCGTCGAGGTCGATCGCATCCCGCAAGTGAGGCTCGAGACCCGGCTCTTCGAGATCAACCGCTCGCGGCTGCGGAACTGGAGCCCGAACTTCAACATCCTGATCGGCGACACGGAGAACGTGGAGCTACTGCCCTCCCTGACCTCGCTGATCACACAGGGAGAGGACGCCCCGGTCATCACGAAGGGAGACGTCCAGGGCGCGCTCTCGCTCCTGAACGGCGGCACGATGCTCGGCGGCTTCCAGATGGTCAGCGACAACCTCGCGATCGACCTGGCCCTGAACATGCTGGAGCAGGAGAGCATCGCCCGGGCGCTGGCGCGCCCCGCGCTGTCGGTCCTCTCCGGCGAGGTCGCCACCTTCAATGCGGGCGGTCAGATTCCCATCACGGTCACCGTCGATACGACCACCTCCGCGACGTCCGGGGCGCTGCTCTCGTCCACGATCTTCGCGGAGTTCGGCGTGAGCGTGTCGGTGAGACCCCTCGTCTCCGAGGACGACATCATCACGCTCGACGTGACTCCGAGCATCTCGCAGCCCGACTTCGACCTCACGGAGGAGCTCGTCGACTCGACGGGGAGCGAGCAGAGCACCACGGCATTCCAGACCCGCTCGCTCCGGACCACCACCCGGGTCCGCGACGGACAGAGCTTCGTGATCGGGGGCCTGCTCCAGACCACCATGAGCCGGGGCACGGACTTCACCCCCTGGTTCCACCGCGTTCCGGGCCTGGGCTGGCTGGGCAAGAGCCGCGACGACCAGCGGGACGAGCTAGACTTCGTGATCGTCATCAGCCCGTCGATCGTGCAGGAGCCGATCCCGCGATCGAATATGTGGGTTTATCCCACCAGTTTCGAGATGCTGGACTCGCTGGGTCTCGGGGTGGGCGAGGAGAGCACCCGCCTCGGGCGGGTCCACTGAACCAGAGACCGAACCAGAAAAAGTCCAGCAGATAGAAGGAACTCCCTACCGCTGAGCGGTGATTTTGTTTGACTCCCCCATGAGCCTGATTACGGTCCCCGAACAGTGCCGACCGTCGTACGAAAGGAACTGCCGATGAAAACCACCCAGAATCGACACGCACGCCGCCGAAACCGACGCGAGCAGGGCGCAGCCCTGGCCGAGTACGGTCTGCTCCTGGCGGGACTCGCCCTCTCCGCGATGGTCGCAGTCAGCGTCCTCGGCGGGAAGGTCGGTGGGCTGATCGCCTCCGTCGCGACGCTGCTCCCGGGCTCGACCGCGTCGCAGAGCGCCGTGGTCCAGGTCGGGAGCCTCCTGCCCACCAACGCCGCCGACATCAACGGCGACGGCGTGCTCGAGCAGGTGATCGATGCGCAGAGGGTGGAGCAGAACGTCATGCGACCCACGGGCCAGCTCGGGCCGGCGTTGGGGCTCCCTGCCCACCAGGCGGGCCATCTCTACCAGCTCGGCGACGAGTCTATTCATTAGGCGCGGACGTCGCGAGAGCGGAGGCGTCCTCGCGGAGTTCGCCATCCTGGCAGTCGTCTTCTGGCTGCTCCTGGCCGGCATCCTCGAGCTGGGTCGCGCGTTCGCCGCCCAGCAGGTACTCCAGCACGCGGCCCACACGATCGCCCGGGAGCTTTCCCGGCTCGAGGCGCCGCACGACCAGACCTTCCCCGATGCCATCCGAGGGGTCGTGGATCCGGGCTTCCTCGTGATCGACGACCGGCTCATGGCCCGTTGTGGGCTCTCCCTCGATCGCGTCGACGTGGACGAACTCTTCCGGCAAACCTGGATGCCCGTTGGCAACCGGATGCTCCGCCCGCTGATGATCTCCGACCGACTCGGCACCACGAACATGATCCGCTTTCCGGGTGCGCTGTTGCGCCGCACCGGCGTCTCCATCTCCGCCCAGAGCGACTGCCGCGAGGGCTCGGCCTACACGGTCGCGGTCCCCGAGCTGCAGGGAAGCACGGCCCGGTGGCTTCCGGTCGTCGAGGAAGCCCCTGCACCCGGCGCCGGGCCCGGCGCGGAGTCGTACAGCCTGGCCGGCGGCGGATGGGCCGGTGTCCGGATCAACTACCCCTTCCAGTCGGCGGCGTTCCTGAACTGGCAGGAAACCGGCACCGTGAACCCCAGGACGGGAAAGCCCTTCATGGAGATCGAGGGTTACGTCCCCGACGAGCAGATCTCGGACGTCGACCTCGACCGGGTCGACGGCGCGCGCATCTCGAAGTCGACGACCCAGGGAGCGCTGGATCCGTACTCGGGCGCACTCGGCCTCGGCACGGTCTACTCCATCCCGGGTGTGGACGGGCAGCCGCGTCCCGTGCGGCCGTACCGTCGCATCCTCTCCGCGACGGCGGGCTTCCGCCGTGAGATCTACCTGCCGGGGCTTCCATGACCCGCGCGCGAACGACCTGGATCGATGCCCGGAACCTGACGCTGCCGGCGGGAGCCCTGCTGGTCGCGGCAGCCGCTGCCCTCGTCTGGCTCTCGCTGCCGTCGGATTCCGAAC
>JANQSB010000671.1 GCA_028284295.1 Myxococcota bacterium
CCACAGCAGGCCGCGGGAATGCGGATCGACCCGAGCCCGTCGCTGGCGTGGGCGAGCGGGACGATCCCTGCCGCCGTCGCGGCCGCGGCACCCCCGCTCGAGCCGCCCGAGATGTGATCCGGGTTCCACGGGTTGCGACAGGGACCCAGCAGGGCGGACTCGGTGGTGCCGGTGATTCCGAGCTCGGGGGTATTGGTCTTGCCGAAGAGGACGAGGCCGGCGCTGCGGTAGCGCTCGGCGAGGATGCCGTCAGCTGCAGAGACCTCGTCCTTCAGGAAGCGACTGCCGCTGGTGATCGGCCAGCCTTCGACGTGGAGCCCGAGATCCTTGATGAGGAAGGGAACCCCGCGGAAGGGGCCGTCGGGCAGGTCGCCGTTCGCGACCCTTCGCGCCTCGTCGCGGGCGTCGTACACCACCGCGTTCAGGGTCGGGTTGTGGCGGTCGACGCGCTGCAGCGCCTCCTCGAGCAGCTCCGCTGCGCTCACCTCGCCCTTGCGGACCAGCTCGGCCAGTCCCAGCCCGTCGTAGCTCGCGTACTCGTCGAATCCCATGCGCCGCCTCCCAGCTGAAGCCTCCAGCCTACCCGCTCGAGTTCCGGACGTGTGGGAAAATCCGGGCCCCGAACGGCTCCACGGAGCAGAGTCCTAGTTGACCTCCAGCCCGTCGCGGTCGGGCAGCGGCGCGAAGGGCCGCGTGGGCAGGGTCTGGTACCAGTAGGCCACCGAGGCGATGTCGTCCTGCAGGGGCAGGTAGCGAGGCCCGGCGCGCCAGCCGAGGGCCTGGATGGTGACCCGCAGGTCCCGCTCGAAGCGAACCGGGTCCGGCAGGTGCCAGCGGTACATCGCGAAGCGTTGCTGGCTCGAGTAGCGGCCGTCGGGTCGGATCACCTGGTGGAGGCCCGCATAGGGGGTGGTGAACTCGCGGTAGCCCCCCTGCTCCTTGCCGACGTCGAAGTTGTAGGAGCCGAGAAAGTAGTCTTCGGTCCCCGTGCCGCAGATCGTCGGATGCTCGCCGTCGCCGTCGAGATGGAACTTGATCTCGCCCTCGCCCCACCAGCCGCGATTGTTGGAGCCCCAGTGCATGGCGGTCCCCACGTAGTGACCCCGTCCCTGCACCCCGTCGAGGATGCGATGGACCTCGCCGTAGGGAAGCGGGTTGCTGCGACGGAAGCAGGCGTGGAAGTAGGCGAGGTCGTCCGGCACCTCGGTGAGCGTGTAGTTGATCTGGTAGTAGAGGGTCATCGCCTCGTCGGCCAGGTTCTCGAGGGTCACCCGGAAGCGCTTGCGGAAGGGCATCTCCCAGAAGCAGTTGAAGGCGCTGCCGGGATTGACACAGACCGGTAGCGAGGAGATCTGCGCGTACTTCCCCCAGCCCATGCCGAAGAAGTCTCCCACCGGGCACTCGACGGAAGGCGCCTCCTGGTCGTCCCAGTAGAAGCGCAGGATGCTGAAGCGCCAGTTGCCGGTGGGGGTGAGCCAGATCTGCTGGATGGCGCCCGCGCCCTCGACGTCGGCCAGCGTGAAGCTCTGCCCCGCCTCGATGCGCACCGAGGGCGAGATCTTCCAGCCCGGCCCGAGGTCGCGGGCGTAGGCGGCGCCGCTGCCTTCGGTGGCGCGTGCGCCGCCGCCCTTCTCGCCGCTGAAGTTCTCCGGGCTGATCGACCGCGTCTTCGCGCGCGACAGCCGGGAGAGATTCCCGAGATGGACGCCGAGCCCGTTCCAGTCCGCCATGCCGGGAGTCTAGTGCGGGTATGCGGGACGGTGGTCCTACAGGCCCTGGGGCCGCGTCCCGGTGACACCCGCCGCCGTCAGTGCGTCGATCTCGTCGTCGTCGTATCCGCACAGCTCCGCCAGGATCTCGCGCGAGTGCTGGCCGAGCGTGGGGGCGGGAGCGCGCAGCCAGCGCTCGACGCTCGCGTATCGGAAGGGCAGGGTGGGCGTCGCGTGCCGCCCCACCACCGGGTGGTCGATGCTCTCGAAGAAACCACGGTGGACCAGCTGTGGATCCTCTCGCACGCTGCGGGGGTCCGCGACCGGGGCGGCGGGGATGCCCGCTGCGATCAGCGCATCGACGCTCGTCTCGCGCTCTCGCACCTCGAAGCAGGAGCGAAGCTCGGCGTCGATGGCATCGTGGGCGGCGCGCCTTCCCGCACGGGTCGCGAGCCCGGAGTCCCGGGCCCACTCCGGTCCGCCCAGCCACTCCACCAGCGCCTGCCACTGCGCATCGGTGGCGATCGAGAGCGCGAGCCATCGCTCGCGACCCGGCGAGCTGCCCGCGCACGGGTACAGACCCTGGGGCGCGGCGGCCGGCGTGCGATTGCCCTCGCGCTGCATCCGATTCCCGTAGGCACTGAACTCGATCAGCTGCTCGCTCGCGGCATTGAGGGCCCCTTCCACCATCGTGCATTCGACGTGCACGCCCTCGCCCCGGGCCTCCCGCTCCTCGAGTGCGACGAGCAACGCGAAGGCCGCGTGCATGCCCGCCAGCGGATCGCAGGGTCCGCGCTGGATGCGAGGCTGGTCTTCGGGGTGACCCGTCAGCCAGGCAAGGCCCGTCATCTGCTCCATGGTCTGGGCGAAGCCCGTGTGGTCGCGCCAGGGACCCGTCAGGCCGAAGGCCGGCATCCGGACCAGGATCGCCTGGGAGTTCGTTTCGTGGATTGCCTCCCAACCCAGACCGAAGTTGTCGAGCACGCGCGGCGTGAAGTTCTCGACCAGGGCGTCGGCCTTCCCGACCAGGCGGAGCATGGCCTCGCGTCCGCGGGGGTCCTGGAGGTCGAGGGTGAGTCCGCGCTTGTTGGTATTGGCGGCCAGGAAGAAGGAGCTGCACTCCCACCAGTCCGCATAGCGTCCGGCCGCCATGCCTCCGACCATGCGCATCCCGTCCATGCGCCCCGTCGACTCGACGTGGATCACCTCGGCGCCGAGGCTGCCCAGCATGTGGGTCGCGGAAGGTCCCGCCCACCAGGCCGTCATGTCCACGATACGCAGCCCTGCCAACGGCAGCCCGGGCCAGCCCTCCGCGTCGGGGCGGGTCCGACGACGTGCCTCGATGCGGCCCGAATGCTCGCCGAGCCGGGGCGCCGGTCCGGCGCACGGCGGGTCTGCGTCGTCCACGCGATAGGGAGGGCGCGGATACACGAAGGTCGGCTCGTCCACGCCTTCGCGAGGCGCGGACTCCCGGAAGACGTCGCGGGCGACCAGCTGCTCGTGGAGGCGAACGGCCTCGCCGTCGTTGACGGGAGAGACCGGGATGCGCAGACGGGACGCCGCTTCCACGACTTCCCGGGTGGCATGCGATCTCGTGAAGGCGTGGACGATCCCGTTCCACTCCTCGAGTCGGCCGACCCGTCCGCGAACCTGGGCGAGCTCCGCGTCGTCCTGCAGGTCCTCGCGTCCGATCAGCAGCAGGAAGTCCGAGAACTGCTGCGGACTGTTCGTGCAGAAGCCCACCCAGCCATCCCGGGTCGGCTCGATGGAGGGCGTCTCCACGGACTGCGGCAGGCCACCCGATGCCTCGACGCCGAGCAGGCTGCACATCAGGTTCGCGTAGTTGGTGGCGGCGATGTTCGTGACCTCCGCGAGCGAGAAGTCGACGTACTCGCCGTGACCGCAGCGCTGGGCGCGGTAGACCGCCGCCTGGGCGGCCACCGCCGCGAAGGTGCCCGCCAGCCACTCCACCGTGCGGCCGCCGCACTGGAAGGGCTCGCCCCCGGGCAGACCGCGGGTGCCGATGGAGCCGCAGCTCGCCTGCACGGTGAACTCGCTGGCGGGGCGCAGGGCGTCCGGACCCGAACGACCGAAGGGCGAGATCGACACGACCACCAGGCCCGGCTCGGAGCCCGCGAGCGCCGCGCCGTCGATCACCCCGGGAGCCAGGCTCTCGACGACCAGATCGGCGCCCGTGATCAGCTCGCGCACGGGCGCATCGCCCGCCGAGCCCAGGATCGAGCGCTTGCCCCCGCTCAGGAAGCGGAAGAGCGCGCCGTCCTCGTCGTCGCGGCTGAGGCCATCGGTCGCGGACCAGCGCCGCAGCGGGTCGCCCCCCGGCGGCTCCACCTTGACGACCTCGGCTCCGGCATCGGCGAAGAGCTTCGTACAGTAGGCCCCGGCGATGTCGTGGCAGAAGTCGACAACGCGGATCCCACGCAGCCCCCGGACGAGCGCCATGCCGAGGTTGGTACCAGAGAGGCGAAGCCGCGCAAACCCGACGCGGTACACTCCGGAGCCTCGAGCTGCGAGTGGGGCGTGAGCGCGCCAGCCGACGGATCGGAGAAGCGACTGGACCCCTACGAGATCCTGCTCACCTATGCGGAGGTCGGCGTCGCCCTCGCGGGCTTCGGCGGCATCGTGGCGGCATTCCGCCAGCAGCAGCGGGAGCTGTCGCCCCGCGACATCGGCGCGGTGCGCTTCGTCGTCGAGGTCTCGCTCTCGGCGATCTTCTTCGCCGTGACCCCCGCCGTCCTCTCCAACTTCGATGTCGCGCCGTCGTCGACCTGGCGGATCTCGGCCCTCCTGCTGGCGATCGGGCTGCTGGGCCTCTTCGTCGTCCAGGAACGTCGCCGCAGGCGCGTCGGGCGAGCGCTCGGCGAGCGGCTGCCCACGGTCAAGGCCCGTCCCTGGATGGTCGCCGCCTACCTGGCGATCAGCGCCTTCGTGGGTATCGCGGGGATCCTCGACTTCGAGACGACCGGCGTCTACCTGATCGGCACCGGCCTGCTCCTGACGTCGGCCGGGATCGAGTTCCTGGTCTTCGTCGCGGAGCTCCAGGCGGGGCCGCAGAGCTAGGGAAGGTCTGCACAGGGTGCAGACCCCGCGGCAAGCGAACGCGAAGCGTTCGCCGGCTAGGAGACGCCGCGCTCATCCTCCCTTGACGCGGGCGATGGCGGCGTCGTCGAGGCCCACCTCGGCCAGCACGGCGTCGGTGTCGGCGCCGAGCCGCGGCGGCGGGCGCCGCACGCTGGTGGGCGTCTCGCTGAAGCGGGGCGCACTGCCGAAGAGCTTCATGGCTCCGGCCTCGGGGTCCTCCAGCTCGAAGACCGTCTCGTTGTGCTTCACCTGGGGATCCTGCATGAAGGCGGCGATGTCGTTCACGGAGCCCAGCGGAACGCCCAGCGCATGCGCCCGTTCTACCAGGGTGGCCGTCGGGAACTTCTCGAGCTCGCTGGCGAGGGTCCCGAAGACCTCCGTGGCGTTCGCGATCCGTCCTCCCAGGGTCGCGTAGCGCTCGTCTTCCAGCAGATCTTCGCGCTCGATCACCTTGCACATGGCCTGGAACTGGTGGTCCTCGATCACCACCACGGCGACGTGGCCGTCGGCGGTCTTCCAGGCGCGATAGATGAGCTCCATGGCAGACGATGCCTCGGCCGGGCCGAAGGTCTGGGGAGCGAAGGCGTCTCCGTGCACGAAGGACGCGAAGGCGTCGATCATCGGGACGTCGATCCGCTGTCCGCGCCCCCCGTTCTTCTCGCGCGCGTAGAGGGCGGCGATCACCGAATAGGCCGCGGTCACCCCGCTCGTCTTGTCGGCGACCAGGTTCGAGATGAGGCGGGGGTTCTCGTCGTCCCCCAGCAGCTTCGCGAAGCCCGACATGCCCTGGATCACCATGTCGTAGGCAGGCTGGTCCTTGTAGGGGCCATCGGGACCGAAGCCGCTGATCGCCGCCCAGACGAGCCCCGGGTTTCGCGCCCGGCATGCCTCGTAGCCGATGCCCAGCCGATCCGAGACGCCGGCCCGGAAGTTCTCGACCACCACGTCGGCGCCCGCTGCGAGCTCCAGGAAGGCTTCCTTCCCGGCTTCCTGCTTGAGGTCGATGGCGACGCTTCGCTTGTTGCGGTTGAACTGGACGAAGAGGCCCGACAGGCCGGGGGGACCTTCGCTGCCCAGGTAGCGCGCCGTGTCCCCCATCGGCGCCTCGATCTTGACGACGTCGGCGCCGAAGTCGCCGAGGATCTGCGCACAGAGCGGCCCCGAGACGATGCTCGAGAGATCGAGTACGCGGACGTCCGCGAGCGGTCCCTGGGAGTCGCCGCCGAGGTCGATCTTCATCGTGTTCCTCCAGTCGGTTCGAGAGGATCGCACGGCTCGGGTAAGCTCGCTGCGTGGTCGACGCGCAGCCGAGCTCGCGC
>JANQSB010000672.1 GCA_028284295.1 Myxococcota bacterium
CTGGCTGCCGACCGGTCTCCACGGGCGCTTCGTGCGCGGCTGAAGAGCGCGGTACGGCCGGGCCCGGGACTCAGGGCAGGGCGGCGGGCTCCGTCTCGCCCGCGAACGCGTCGATCTCGTCCGCGAGTCGTCCGGCGTGGGTGATGGGGATCATGTGACTGCCGTCTTCCACCACGACGAGCCTGGCGTTCGACGCGTGGCGCTCGAGCCACTGGCCGATCGCCAGGGGCGCCAGGCGATCGTCGTCGCCATGGAGCAGCAGGATGGGGATCTCGAGCTCCTCGATCCCCAGCTCGCTCTCCATGAAGCGGGCCCCTTCGGCGTAGTAGGTCTCTCGCATGTGCGGTGCCTCGAAGTTGGCTGCCAGGTTCGGCAGCCACCACTCCGGCATCTCGCCACCGCTGAAGGCCTGCTCGCTGATCGCCCGCTGCAGGCCGAGACCGACGGGCGGAACGGCAGCGAGCCAGGTGCGCACCGGGAGTGAAGCCAGCACCGCCATCAGCGCGGGCGGCTCTTCGGGGTCGTCCGACGGACCTCCACTGCCGACCAGGACCAGGCGCCCGATTCGGGACGGATCGAGGCGCGCGGCGATGATCGCCACGGGCCCCCCGTAGGACCAACCCACGACGGTGACGTCGCTCAGGTCCTCGCGTGCGAGGAGGCCGAGCAGGTCGCGTGCGTTGCCTTCGGGCGTGTAGGCGTCGTCCAGGCGACGGTCCGAGTGGCCGTAGCCGACCCGATCGTAGGCGATCACCCGATGGCCACGCGCGGCGAGCGCCTCCGGGAGGGGCCCCCAGTCGTATGCGGTCCCCGGGAGCCCGTGGACCATCACCACGGGAGCCCCGGTGCTCCCCCACTCGAGGGCGTTGACCGAGACGTCCGGGGCGACCTGGATCGCGCGCCCCGGCGCGGGCAGGGTCGGCATCTCCGGGGGGACCAGCGCGTAGTAGAGCGGCGGCAGACCGACGCCCAGGAGGCACACGACGAGCAGCAGGCCGACGAGCTTCTTCACGGCGTCCTCCTCCGGGTGCGACGCGATCCTAGCGGTCCCGAGGAGCCCCGGCTCCGCCCGGCCCGTCCGGCTCGAGCTCCTCCCGGATCTCGGCGCCGTGCTCGTCGAGGAGCGGCGGGGGCCGCTCGTAGACGACGGGTGTCCGGGACAGGGCGATCGGGTTTCCCGCCAGCTCGACGCGCCTCCCCAATCCGTGCTCCATCTCGATCCGCATGCCACGCGCCAGGATCTGCGGATCCGAGAAGACCTGGTCCACGCGGTGGATGGGCCCGGCGGGAACGCCGGCCCCGTCACACAGCGCCAGCCACTCCGCGGCGGGACGGGTGCGGAAGCAGCTCTCGAGCAGCTCGGCCAGGGCGTCGCGGTTCTCCACCCGTGCGGCGTTGCGGGCGAAGCGGGGGTCGTCGCCGAGCTCGGGGCGACCGACGAGCCCGGCGAGGCGCCGGAACTGCTCGTCGTTTCCGACGGCGACGATGAAGGGCGCGTCGGCTGCTTCGAAGGACTGATAGGGGACGATGCTCGGGTGTGCGTTTCCGAGCCTCTCGGGCACGACACCGCCCGCCAGGTAGCTGGTCGCCTGGTTCGCGAGGGCCGCGGCGGTGACGTCGAGCAGCGCGAGGTCGACGCGCTGGCCTTCGCCCGACCGCTCGCGCTCCGAGAGCGCCGCCAGGATCCCGACCGTGGCGTAGAGACCGGTCATGACGTCGGTGAGCGCGACGCCGACCTTCATCGGTCCGCCGCCCGGGCGCCCGTCGGCCTCGCCGGTCACACTCATCAAGCCGCCCATCGCCTGGACGAGGAAGTCGTAGCCCGGGCGCTTCGAGTAGGGGCCCGTCTGACCGAAGCCGGTGATCGAGCAGTAGACGAGGCGCGGATTCGAGGCGTGCAGGCTCTCGTAGTCGAGCCCGTAGCGCCGCAGGGCGCCGGTCTTGTAGTTCTCGATCAGGACGTCGCTCTCGTCGGCCAGACGTCGCAGCAGGCGCAGGTCGGCATCCTTCGCGAGATCGAGGGCGATCGACCGCTTGCCGCGGTTCGCGCACTGGAAGTACGCGGACTCCTGCGACGGGCTCCCCTCGGCGTCGGCGAGAAAGGGCGGGCCCCAGCCGCGGGTGTCGTCGCCGCGACCCGGCCGCTCCACCTTGACGACCTCCGCGCCGAGGTCGGCCAGCAGCTGGCCGGCCCACGGACCAGCCAGGATGCGCGAGAGGTCGAGCACCTTGAGGTGCGAGAGCGCAGCTCCCGAGACGCGCTCGTGGCCGCTCATGCGACGGGGCCCGGGTCCGGGGGCACTAGCCCTGATCCGGCATTCGGATCAGGGCGCGACCCCGATGCGCGACGCGCAGTGGGCGATGGAAGGCTCCGCGCGGCGGTCTGGGACTACCGACCCGGTTCCACGACTGTGACGTCCTGGCGCTCTCGGCGATACGCCGCGCGAAGCGCGACCCGCAAGGTTCTACCGCGAACCCCGCGCGCACGAAGCCAGGCCAATGACGCATCGGGGCTAGGAGAACGCGGGGATCCCGGTCTGCGTCCTGCCCAGGATCAGGCCGTGGATGTCGTGGGTGCCTTCGTAGGTGTTGACGGTCTCGAGATTCATCATGTGACGCATGACGGGGTACTCGTCCGAGATGCCGTTGCCACCGAGCATGTCGCGAGCCGATCGCGCCACGTCCAGCGCCTTGCCGCAGTTGTTGCGCTTGATGAGCGAGATCAGCTCCGGTGCGATGCGCCCCTCGCTCATGAGCACACCGGCGCGATGCGCGGCCTGCAGGCCGATGCCGATCTCGGTCTGCATCTCGGCGAGCTTCAGCTGCACGAGCTGGTTCGCGGCCAGGGGCCGACCGAACTGGGTCCGCTCCATCACGTAGTCCCGGGCGGTGAGCCAGCAGGTCTCGGCGGCGCCGAGGGCTCCCCAGGCGATGCCATAGCGGGCGTTGTTGAGGCAGCCGAACGGACCCTTCAGGCCCTTCACCTCCGGGAAGCGGTTCTCGGCCGGAACGAAGACGTCGTCCATCACGATCTCGCCGGTGATCGAGGCGCGAAGCGAGAGCTTTCCCTCGATCTTCGGGGCCGACAGACCCTTCATGCCCTTCTCGAGCACGAAGCCCCGGATGTCGCCCGCGTCGTCCTTGGCCCAGACCACGAAGACGTCGGCAATGGGGCTGTTGGTGATCCACATCTTGGTTCCGCTGAGCCGGTAGCCCCCGTCGACCGCGCGCGCGCGCGAGCGCATCCCGCCGGGGTCCGAGCCGTAGTCGGGCTCGGTGAGCCCGAAGCAGCCGATCCAGCTTCCGGATGCCAGCTTGGGGAGAAACTTCTCGCGCTGCTCCTCGGTCCCGTAGGCATGGATGGGGTACATCACCAGCGACGACTGGACGCTCATCATCGAGCGGTAGCCCGAGTCGACCCGCTCGACCTCGCGCGCGATCAGGCCGTACGCCACGTAGTCGACCCCCGGGCAGCCGTAGCCCTTGATCGTCGCGCCCAGGAGGCCCAGCTCTCCCATCTCCGGGAAGATCGCGGGGTCGGTCGACTCGTCCCGGAAGGCCTTGCGAACGCGGGGCTCGAGCTGCTCCTGCGCGTAGGATCGGGCGCTGTCGCGCACCAGTCGTTGTTCGTCCGTGAGCTGGTCCTCGAGCAGGAAGGGGTCCTTCCAGTCCAGTCGCCCCCAACTTCGAGCGGTCATCCTTCTTCTCCTTCCAACTCCTTCCAGCCGAGCGCCTCGTCGGGCGGTCCGTCCAGGCAGAGCTCCGTCGCTCGACACGATAACGGATCGTCGTCCCCGATCGCGCGACACCGGTCTTCAGGGCTCCTGGGGAGTCGGTGCGCGCGCCCGCGCACCCCCCGCACCGGCCTGGAAGAGCACGCGGACCTCCTCGCCGGAGAGGCCCGCCCCGGGCTCCACGCGGCCGCTGCGGTAGGGGCCTCGCTGGGCCCAGCCGACCAGCCAGAGGGGGCCCTCGCCTGCCTCTCCCTCGCCGTAGCGGGTGTTGAAGCGGGGACTGGTGGAGACCGCGACCGCGAAGTCGTCCCCCACGGTTTGCGCGTACTGCCTGGGTCCCGCGACCACGTGCAGACCCGTGAGCTCGCCCGCCGAGTCGAAGCGCAGCACGAAGATCTCCTTCTTCAGGGGTCGCCCCGCCCGATTCACCCGCAACGACTGCTCCCCGAAGCGGATCCGCGGGCCTTCCGGCTCGAACGCGATCGGACGGTCGAGACGCAGCAACGAGCCGATGAAGTCCGCCTGGCTGGCGCGTCGGACGCGGTCGTCGAGGGTGAACCAGTAGCCCGGGTCGTTTCGCAGCAACGACCAGCCCAGTCCCAGCCGGTCGGGCTCGAAGCCCATCCACTCGAGCAGGGTGGGTCCGATGTCGAAGTGGGTCCCGCGGACGGCGATCTCCCGCGCCGGCTGCTCGGGATCGAGCACGAAGAAGCTGAGACGCCTCTCGGGCTGCGCCTCGAGCACGTGGGAGATGGTGGTTCGCATCGAGAGATGGTCCGACACGATGGCGATCAGGGACCGGCCCTCGGGGTCGGCCCGACGGATCCGCTCGACGAAGCGGCCGATCAGCTGGTCGGTACAGAAGACGGCGTCGAGCATCGGATCGACGTTGCCCGGGAGCGCCCGGCACGAAGCCGATGGCGAGCCGCGCGGAAAGTGGGTGTCGACGGTGAGCACGGTCAGGAGGAAGGGAGTCCCGGCGGCGTGCAGCTCCTCGAAGCGGCCCGCGGCCAGGTCGAGCAGCGAGTCGTCGAAGAGCCCCCAGCCGTGGCGATACCCGGGATCCGGCAGTCGGGACAGCAGCTGACGACGCCCCAGCCGCTCCTCGAAGCCATGACCGGCCAGGAAGTTTCCCTTGCCCGCGAAGCCCAGGTCGGCCCCGCCCATGAAGACGGTACGGAAGCCGTTCGCGAGCAGGATGTCGCCGAGGCAGGTGTAGCCCGGCAGCGGTCGCTCGACCGCCGCCAGCGAGCTGTTGGCGCCGAAGCCGGAGGCCTCGATGCCCAGCGGCACTCCGCACTGGGATGCGACGAGCCCCGCGACCGTCCACTCCGTGCCCTCGACCTGCTCGATGCCGCTGAAGTCGGTCGCTTCGTCCCGCAGCCGGCGCAGCGACGGAACCACCTCGCCGAAGAGCGCGGAGTCGAAGTAGCTCCGCTCGACACCCTCCAGGTAGACGAGCACCAGGTTGCGGGGCCGCCGACCCGAAGGCAGCGTGAATTCGGGGTCGCTCCGCACGACGCCGGGGAGGGTCCGCTCTGCGAAGGCCGCCTCGGCGAGCGACAGGCCAGGGGGCCAGGTCACGAGCCCGAGCAGCGCGGAGAGCACGCCGACGCGCGGCCCCGGCCAGCCCGCGGGTCGAACCCACAGGGGTGCGAGCCCGCAGGCGAGCACGACCGCGCCCGCGACCGCGAGCTCGACGGGGAAGACCTCGAAGGCCGTTCGCAGGGTCCGAAGCTCGAAGTGGTAGAAGAAGCGCTCGTTGAAGCCTCGTCCCTGTCCGAACCAGGAAGCCGCGAAGAGCGTTCCCAGCAGGACGACCGCCGTCGAGAGCAGCGACCCCACCGGCCGCGCGAAGCGTCCGCCTCCTTCGAGAACGGAGAGCACGGCGATGACGAGGAGCCCGGCGCCCAGCGGGAAGAGCATCGGAGCCCCCCACGCCGAAACGGCGACGAGCGCGGGGACGACGTGGGCGACGAGCAGGACGATCCGCGAGAAGGGCACTTCTCAGAGCACCCAGGCGAGGATCAGCGGCAGGGCGACGAGCGAGAGCAGGGTGGAGAGCACCACCAGGCTCGCCACCTCGCTCGGATGGCGCTGGTACTTCTCGGCCAGCAGGTAGTTGAGCACGGCGACCGGCATGGAGCACTGCAGGATGAGAACGCCGCGGGCCGCGCCCGTGAAGCCGAGCCCCGTCGCCAGGGAGAAGCCCACTGCGAGGCCCAGTCCGAGGCGCAGGGCGGAGAGGGCCAGGCTGCGCGGGATCGCCGAGAGCTCGATGCTCGCCAGGCTGAAGCCGAGCGAGATCTGCATCAGCGGAATCGTGAAGGCCCCGAGCAGCTCTGTGGTGCGGAGGATCCAGTCCGGGACCGGGACGGAACCGGCAACGACCGCCGCGGCGACGATGGCGCTCCAGAAGAGCGGCGTCCGCAGGGGCTCCGCCCCGGAGATGCGGCCACTCCAGAGCCAGATGCCCGCGCTGTACTGCGTGAAGGCAGCCACCGAGTAGAAGGCCACCGCCAGAGCCAGCCCCTCGTCGCCGAAGGCGAACAGGCACACGGGAAGCCCCATGTTTCCCGCGTTGGGAAACACCACGGGGGCCAGGAAGGACTGGATCGGCTGGCGTCCGAGCTTCAGGACCACGGCGCCCAGGGCGGCCATCGCCGCGAAGGCCGCGAAGGCTGCCAGCGCCATGGCCCCCAGCGCGCCACGGTCGACGTCCATCCCCACCAGGCTCGAGAACACCAGGCAGGGCGCGCCCACCGTCATGATCAGGTCGGTGACGAGCTCGGTGCTCCACACCCGGCCGGCTCGCCCCCAGGCCCACCCGATCCCGATGGCGATGTAGACGGGCGCGACCACCGCCAGCAGCTCTGCGAGCACGGCGCCTCCTCGAGGGTTGGGGCAGAGCCTAGCCTGCACTCCTCTAGACTGGGGACGCGCTGCACGGCAGCTGCAGAGGAGGAGCAATCGTGTCGGGAGCGGAGCGCGTCGAAGCACCGGTCTTCCTGTCGCGACGATCGCCGGTCGTCGCTCGTGGCGGCATGGTGGCGTCGAGCCAGCCACTCGCCAGCGCGGCGGGCGCGCGCATCCTGCGAGAAGGAGGCAACGCCGCCGACGCGGCGGTCGCCACCGCCGCAGCGCTGAACGTCACCGAACCGGGGAGCACGGGAATCGGCGGCGACTGCTTCGCGCTCTTCTACGACGCCCGGAGCGGCGCGGTCACCGGACTGAACGGCTCGGGCCGCGCGCCGGCGGCCCTCGATCTGGAGCGTCTTCGCTCGAGAGGCTTCGATCGCGACTGGCCGCCGTACGACGCCCACACGGTGACCGTGCCCGGAGCGTGTGCAGGCTGGGAAGACACGATCGCGCAGCGCGGCCGCCTGTCCCTCGCGCAGGTGTTGACGCCAGCCATCGAGCTGGCAGAGGAAGGCTATCCGGTCGCGCCCCTGACCGCGGGCATCTGGCGTGGCGCCGTGGAGCGCCAGCTGTCGACGAGCCGCGGCGGTCGCGAGCTGCTGATCGACGGGCGGGCTCCCGCACCCGGGGAGATCTTCCGCAATCCGACTCTCGCCCGGACCTTCCGACGGGTGGCCGAAGGCGGAGCGGAGGCGTTCTACCGCGGCGAGATCGCGGCGGCGATCGCCGCCGTCGTCCAGGAGCACGGCGGCGTGCTCGAAGAGGAGGACCTCGCCGCCCATCACTCGACCTGGGACGAGCCCATCTCGACCGAGTACCGCGGTCACCGGATCTGGGAATGTCCGCCGAACGGCCAGGGGCTGGCCGCCCTGCTCGCCCTGAATCTGCTGCGAGGCTTCGATCCCGCTGCGAGCGAGGCGCTGGGGCCGGAGCGCCTCCATCTGCTGATCGAGTGCATGCGACTGGCCTTCGCGGACGCACGTCACTGGGTGAGCGATCCGGCCTTCGGCGCGATTGCCGTGGAGGAGCTGCTCTCCGAGTCCTACGCGCAGGTGCGCCGGAAGGAGATCGACCCCGGGCGGGCCAACCCGGACGCGAAGCGCGGCGCCCCGTTCGCCAGCTCGGACACGGTCCAGCTCGCCTGCGTCGACGCGGAAGGCAACGCCTGCTCCTTCATCAACAGCAACTACATGGGCTTCGGCACCGGCCTCGTGCCCGAGGGCTTCGGCTTCACGCTGCAGAACCGGGGTCACAACTTCAGTCTCGAGGACGGTCACCCCAACGTGGTCGAGCCCGGCAAGCGGCCCTACCACACCATCATCCCGGGTCTGATCACCCGCGCGGACGGCAGCCTCTACGGACCCTTCGGCGTGATGGGCGGCTTCATGCAGCCCCAGGGCCACCTGCAGGTCGTGGTGGCCATGCTCGACGACGGCTGCGACCCCCAGGCTGCCGTCGACCGACCGCGCTTCCAGCTGAGCGGCGGCCGGGCGAGCGGCGTGGTCGAGATCGAGGACGCGGTTCCGGCCGGGACCCTCGAGGCGCTGCGCCAGCGAGGGCACGAGCTGAAGGCCGTCGGCGGCTGGGGGCGCATCACCTTCGGACGCGGACAGATCATCCGCCGCGACCCGGACGGCGTGCTCTGGGGCGGCAGCGACCCCCGTGCCGACGGCTGCGCACTCCCCTCTGCCTGAGCGCAGCAAGCGAAGGTGCTGCCGACTGCCCGCCGGCCCGCGGCGGCCGGCCTGCTAGCGGGTTGCAGGCTGCCTGCGTAACCTCAACGGCGCCCCCCGGCACGACGAAGAGACTCAGCGAGCTCTCGAATCGAGTGGGAGGCGAGACCCTGTGAAGAGCCGGCGCTTCTGGCCCCTGGCGGCCATCCTGCTGACCGCGTGCGCGGGCAACCAGATCGGCAGCCCGACGGACTACGAGTCCGTGCAGCTGAACCGGGTCTACCCCTACCCGTCTCCCGAAGAGGTGGCCCGGCAGAAGACCCAGGTGGTCCTGGCCAGCCACTACACCACCGAGCTGCCCGCGGAGGTCGTCGGCGAATCCATGACGGCCGTGCAGCAGGACCTGCTCGCGCTGCTCGACGAAGCCGGGGCGCGTGTCATCGACCGCAGCCTGGACGACCTGGCGGAGATCCGGCGCGACATGACGGCCGCCTACCGCAAGCGCAAGTCGAAGTACGACGCCGACCGGGCACTCGTGTCCCGCATCAGCCGCTACGACCACTACGCCAGCTACGACCCGCCGTCGGGTCTCTTCAAGAGCGAGGAAGAGCTGGCCGCCGAGCCGGGTACCTGCACGCACACCGGCGAGATCGAGGTCGACATCAAGGCGCTGGCGATTCCCACCGACGAGACGGCGCGCGCCACCTTCACGCTGCGCAACAAGACCGAGTTCGAGCAGGAGGACTTCGACGAGTCGTGTCCCATCGAGGACGAGCGACGCATCGCGCTGCTCGAGGAGGCCCTTCAGGAGGCCATGCCCTGTCTCGCCGTGCCCGTGAAGAACGAGTTCGCGCCGCGGGGCTACATCGAGGAGCACCGCCAGAGCGGGGCCGGCAACGTACACATCTTCAAGACCTCGCTGGGGGCGAAGAACGGCGCCAAGGAAGGACTGGAGCTCGCCATCTTCCGGGTCCAGTACATGACCACCGCGGACGGCCAGCAGGACCGCGAAGAGCGCCAGATCGGCACCGCGATCATCAGCGACCAGATCGGACCCGACCACTCGTGGGTGCTGATCGACGTGGGAAACGTCGAGCAGAAGGTGCTCGCGGGGGACACCGTGCGCGCGGTCTACGCCGACTCGTTCACCGCCGATCTCGGGATCGGCGGCTGCAGCAGCATGCTGGAGACGCAGATCCGCCGGGACTGAGCCGCTCCCGCTAGGTCGCGGCCGGCTCGCCTCCGGTCCCGGTCTCGAGCTCCTGGATCCGGCTGGCGATCGCGCGGGCCAGGGTCTCGAGCGCGGTGCCGTGCGCGCGGACCAGCTCGTCCACCGCGTCGCCCTCGAGGGGCACGCGAACCGTCGTGACCTCGACGGCGAGGGCGTCGCTGCGACTCTCGGGCAGGATCACCCACCGCCCCTTGAGGACGAGCTCTTCGCCCGGAGTGCCCTCGAAGCGCTCGAAGTCGACGCGCACCGTATAGGGTGTCGGAAAGGCGGCCTGGGTGGGATAGACGACGATGCGGTCGGTCGCGAGGAGCACGCCCAGGTTCTCTCCGAGAACGCGCAGGGCCTCGGATTCGAGGCTGCCACCCCAGCGATTGAACTGGTCGTAGCGGAGCGCGGAGTCGCCCTTGCGGCTCACGATCTGCGGACGCTGCAGGTACCGGGGCAGCTGGATCGGGCCCACGGCCACACCGACCTGGCCCGGACCGGCGCTGCTCTCGGCCGGGTCCATGGCCTTGATGGCGTAGAAGCGAGGCGTCGGGCTGGAGCTGCAAGCCATTGCCAGGAGTACGATGGCGCCGACGACGCCGGCGAGGCGGCGGGGATGGCTTCGGACGGTCTTCCGGGACGGGCTCATCGCTTGCCTCGGATCAGGGCTTCGGGATGCTGCTCGAGATAGTCGGCCAGCACGCGGACCGAGCGCGCCGCGTCCCCGACGTCCTCGAGCGCCTTGCGGAGCTCGATGGGCAGCGGAGCGTCCTCGGCCAGCAGCCGGTCGAGACTGCTGACCGTCTGATCGACGCTCCCGAGGGTATTGTTGAGCGATGGGAGCGTCTCGGTGTTGAACTCCGAGGTCAGCTCGTTCACCCGCGTGAGCATGGTCCGAAGCTCCGCCATCGCGCCCTGCAGGTCCTGCCCGATGCGGTCGAGGGGCATGCGGTCGATCTTCGCGAGCACGCCGCTCACGCTGGCGGTGATCTCCTCGAGGGGCGCGGGGATGGTGGGCAGCTCGGGGTAGCGCCCCCCCAGCACCAGGCTGGCGGGGTCGACGCCTTCATGGAGGTCGAGCTCGACCTGGAGCCCGCCCGTCAGGAGGTTGCCGCGGCCGAGCTGGGCACGCATCCCGTTCGCGACGAGGCGCTCGACCCGACCCAGGGTGCCGGCCGGATCGAAGTCGGGAATGTGGAGACGCTCCGGCTCGATCTCGATCACGACGGGCACCCGCACCTCGTAGTGGGTGGGATCGAGCTCGAGGGTCACCTCCAGCACGCGCCCGATCCGGATCCCGCGGAAGACCACCGGTGCACCCGGGGTCAGCCCCTGCACGGAGTTGTCGAAGTGCAGCAGGTAGCGACGCTTGATGGTGTAGATCGGCTGCTCGGACTCGCGCCGGTTCGGATACAGGGTGAAGACGTGGCTCGCGTCGACCTCTTCACCGAGGTCGCTCGCGTCGTGGTTCTCGAAGGCGACTCCGCCGATCAGCATCGACACCACGGACGCGGTCCGAACGCTGACGCCTTCGGCGTTCACGCTGACGTCGAGCCCACTGGCGTTCCAGAAGCGCGTGTTCGAGCGGATCCGCTGGTCGTGCGGCGACTGCACGAAGACCTGGATGGTCAGGAAGTCGCCCGACGGTGCCATCTCGTAGCGCGCCACCTCGCCGACCGGGATCTCCCGGTAGTAGACCGGCGCCCCCACGTCGAAGGAGCCCAGGCTCTGCGCCCGCAGGGTGAACAGCGAGCCCTCCTCGGCGGTCGTCACCACGGGGGGCGTCTCGAGCCCGACGAAGTGGTCGCGCGACTCCCCGTCGGCCACGGGATCGATGGCGATGAACGCGCCCGAGATCAGGGTTCCCAGGCCGGTGATCCGGCCCGCCGAGATCTGGGGGCGCACGACCCAGAATCGCGTGTTCTCCGTCAGGTAGTCCTCCACTCCCGGCACGAGCTCGGCGGTGGCGACCACGTGGGAGAGATCGTCCGCGAGAACCACCGAGGTGACGCTCCCGATCTGGAGGTCCTTGTAGGCGACCTTCGTCTTGCCGGCCTCGATGCCCTCGGCCGACTTGAAGGAGATGGTGATGGTCGGCCCCCGCTCGGAGATGGCCTGGAAGGCGATCCAGGCACCGATCAGCACCGCCATCAACGGGATGAACCAGATCAGGGACAGCGATGTGGGATTGCGCGGAGCGGCCTGGGGCACCGCATCCGGCACGTCGAGTCCCGGCCCTCCGCTCATGCCACGCCTCCCTCCGGCTCTCCACCCGAGACGAGACCGGGTGGGGCGGCCGTCGGCTCGTCGACCGGCGCGTCTCCAGCCGCGTCCCAGATGAGCCGCGGGTCGAAGCTCTCGGCCGCGAAGATGGTCAGGACCACGACCGCGCCGAAGAAGATCGCACCCACCTCGGCCTCCACGCTCGCGAGCGCGTCCAGCCGGACCAACGCCACGAGGACGGTCACCACGTAGACGTCGACCATCGACCAGGGACCGATCGACTCGGTGATGCGGTAGAGGCGCGTTCGATCCGCGGGCCGCCAGCGCGAGCGAGCGCGAACCGAGGCCGCCAGGAAGGCGAGCACGACGATCTTGACGATGGGGACCATGACGCTGGCGACGAAGACGACGACCGCCAGCGGCCAGTCCTCCTGGGCCAGGTAGATCACCCCACTCATGATCGTGTCCGACTGGGCGGCACCGAGATAGGTGGTCGTCATGATCGGAAAGGTGTTGGCAGGGATGTAGAGCACCGCGGCAGCGAAGAGCAGCGCCCACACCCGGCGCAGGGAGTCGTGCTTGCGGACGTGGACCGACGCGCGGCAGCGGGGGCACGCGAAGGCGGGCTCTTCTGTCGTCGACCCGGTCCGGACCAGCAGCCCGCACTCGTGGCAGGTCGCCATGCCCAGGCTGCGCGCGGTGGGAGCGGCGCTCAACGCATCAGGCCCCGACCGTCAGGCGCTGCCAGACCGCCCGGCGGTCGAGGGTCGCGGCCGCTCCGGCGAGCACCAGGATGAGGATGGCGAACGAGTAGATGGCCGGGCCGGGCACGATCTCGGCCATGCGACCGAGCTTCACCAACGCCACCAGGATCCCGATCAGGAAGACCTCCATCATGCTCCAGGTCTCGATGCGGCGGAGCGCTCGCAACGCCAGCTCGAGCCTCCAGGGGACCCGTCCCGCATGCAGGGGGACCAGCACGTAGCCCAGCAGGGAGAGCTGGACCCCGGGCGCGATGACCGCGGTCAGCAGCACCAGGACCGCGAGCACGCCCATTCCCTGGCTCCACAGCTCGACGACACCCGAGAGCAGCGTGGTCTCCGTCACCCGCCCCTGCATGTCGAAGGACAGGAAGGGAAAGAGGTTGGCGACGGCGAAGAGCACGGCTCCGGCCGCCGTGAGCGCCAGGGTGCGCTCGACCGTGTTGCGCTTGTGGTTGAAGAGGACCGCGCCGCAACGCGTGCACCGCCCGGACCTGCCCTCCTGGCCGACGGGTATGCGGTGGATGAGATCGCAGTCGTGACAGGCGACGAACTCTTCCGGCACCACCGGAGCTTAGCAGGGAGGCGTCGCGCAGGAGCCGTTCGGAGGCGAGAGACCGTCTGCCGCGCACCGAACGAACCGCCAAGCTGCCCGCTAGGAGGTCAGGAAGCGCAGCCGTTCGTCGCGTGTCTCCCGGACCTGGGCGTGGAAGGAGAGCTGCCCGCGCGCCCGGGACAGGTTGTGGGCGCCCGCCGACTCGAAGATGTCCGGGTTCCAGCCGAAGTAGCTCTCGCGGAGCGCGTCCGCGGCGAAGCGCGAGGCCAGCTCCACCGAGATGCGCTCCACGGCGTGTGCCAGGCTCTCGCGCTCCGTGCGGCCGAGCTCGAATCCGATGCCTTCGAGCCAGGCCCCGGCTGAGGCTTCGAAGATCTCGGGGGCGTACTCGGCCTCCGATTCGTGTTCCGAACGCCGGTTGCACCAGGAACGCCAGGCGTCGCCCATCTCGATCCACAGCGGCCGGCGCGACAGTGTGTCCAGGTCGATCAGACAGCAGGCTTCCTCGGCTGCCGGCTCCCCGCGGAAGAGGATGTTGTTGAACTTCAGATCGAGGTGGACGACCCGCTCCGGCAACGGTCCGAAGGGCTCCCAGCTCCCGGAGAGGGCCTCGATCTCCGCTGCCAGGGAGGCGACCTCCGCGTGCAGCCGATGGCCGCGGCACTCGCGAAGCGCGGAAGCGAGCTCGGCGAAGTAGCGCTCCGTCTCGTGGAACGCGAACCCCAGGGGCTCGAAGTCGTGCTCGAGACCGTCGAGAGCGGTGTGGAAGTCGGCCACCAGACGGCCCGCCGAGGCCGCCAGACGCGGGTCCTCACAGGTGTCGAAGGCGCTTCCGTCGACCCAGGACATCAGCCGGAAGCGTCCGCGGTCGCCGAGGTCGGCGTAGAGCGCCCCCTCCTTCGTGCGCGCCAGACGGGGGGTCTCGACCCCGCGATCGGCCAGACGCTCGGTGACGGCCTCGATGTTCCCGTGGACGCCGAGGGAGAAGATGGGATTCAACTCCTGCAGCACCCAGGATCTCCCACCCGCGTCGATACGCCAGGTGTGGTGGATCCAGCCCTGCTCCACGGCCGTGGCCGTGGGCGCCTCGATCCCCGGGTACTGCGCCAGTGCCTGCGCGACGGTCTCGTCCACTGGAAGGCCGCTCACACCTCGAAGCGCCAGGCCGCACCGTCCCGCACGATCCGGCCGGCGGTCGGCGACGCGAAGTGGGTTCCGAGCACCAGCACGGGTGCGTCCGCATGGCGCTCGAGGAAGCGAAGCCGGGTCTCCCGGGCGAGATCCGCGTCGACGTCCGCCGTGTCCCGCCACTCGGGGTGGGCCATCTGCAGCGGGTGATGGAACAGGTCCCCGGTGATGATCGCCTGCTCGCCCCGGCTCTCGACCCGCACGCTCACGTGTCCCGGCGTGTGCCCTGGCGTCGGCACGAGCCGGACCTCGTCGCTGACGCGGTGGTCCATCGCCACCAGGTCGGCCAGGCCCGCCTCGAAGATCGGCAGCACCGAGTCGTGCTTCGCCTCGGGTGCGTAGCGGTCGACCTCGTGCTCCCAGAAGCCCCACTCCTTCTCGCCCACCAGGTAGCGGGCGTTCGGGAAGGTGGGCACCCAGGCGCCGTCCTCCCGAACCGTGTTCCAGCCCACGTGATCGAAGTGCAGGTGCGTGCACAGCACCCGGTCGACGACCTCGCGCCCGAAGCCGATCTCGGCGAGATCCTCCAGGAAGCTCGATTGCCAGCCCGGCAAACCGAGAGGCCGCGGCTTGTCGCCCAGACAGGTGTCGACCAGGATGCGTGCGTCGCCCGACCGGATCGCGAAGGCGTGGATGCTGAGCCGCATGTTGCCGTCTTCGTCGAGGAAGTGCGGACGCAGCCAGCCGTGCAGGTCGGCAATCGCGTCGGGCGTGGCTTCCGGGATGAGACGGGTCGGTGGGAAGGGCTGTACGACGTCGACGACCCGGGTGATCTCCACGTCGCCGACGCGCCAGGTCTCCATCAGCTTCCGCTGCCGTCCGAAACCGGAGTCGTCACCGACTCGTCCTCTTCGATCTCGGCGCGCAGCACGTCGTTCTTGTCCTTGAGCCGGCTCAGCAGCTCGTCGGCCCCGCCTTGAGCCACGATGGGCTTGAACTGCGAGCGGAAGTTCGAGACCAGGCTCACGCCCTCGATGATGACGTCGATCACGAGCCACTGCCCCGTCTTGCCGCGCATCCGGTAGGACATGACGGCGCCGTCGAACTGGCCGCCCACCACCTGGCTGTTGACCGTCACGTCGCCGCGCTGCTCCTTCACCTCGCTCGTCACCTTGACGTTGACGCCTTCGTAGCGGCTGAGCCGACGCCCGTAGCTGCGGGCCAGGTGTGTCTTGAACTCCGCGATGAAGTCGCTCCGTTGCTCCTTCGTGAACTTGCGCCAGGGGCGCGCGATCACGAGCTTGGACATGGTGTCGAAGTCGAAGCGCGCATAGGCGATGTCGGCGATCCGATCTCGACGGCTGTCCTCGGAGCTGCCGCTCTCGTTGAGGATCTCGATCACCTGGGACAGGGCTTCTTCGACCACCTCGCGCGCGGAGTTCGCGGGCGCGTCGGCTGCCTGCGCGGCGCCCGGAGGCACCAGAAGAGCAGCCAACAGGCACCCGACCTGCGCGAACCGCACGACGCTTCGATCCGTCCCTCCGTTGCCCGGGTCTCCGTTGCCCTTGCTGGCCCGCTCCATCGCCCGCTCCCCGCCCCGCTCAGTCACCCGGGGGCTCGTCCTCTTCTTCTTCCAGCTCATCGTCGAAATCGTCGAAATAGTAGAGGTCTTCCTCGCTTTCGGTGCTCGGGGTCACCACCCCCTGGCGCGCGCGGCCCGTCAGGGTCCCGCTGAGCCGCGCCGCGCGGTTCTGCAGGTAGGCGCTGCGCACGAAGACGTAGAAGTCGAACGCCTCCTCGCGGCTCTGGGCGATCTCCTCGATGAAGATGGCCCGGGTGTTGAGCAGATCGGTCGCGCGGGCGGCGACGGTCACGTAGATGGGGACGAAGTAGCCGTAGGGCGTCGCGACCGCGTCCACTCCGATCCCCACCGTGTCGCGCACCGTCGAGGCGCCGAAGATCGGAAGCACCAGGTAGGGCCCGTTCGGCACCCCCCAGGTTCCCAGGGTCAGGCCGAAGTCCTCGGGGTAGCTGGGCCAGCCCGCCATCGAGGCGACGTCCACGAAGCCCGCGACGCCCGCCGTCGAGTTGAGCAGGAAGCGCCAGGTGTGGAGGTAGCCCTCCTTGATCTCACCCTGCAGGAAGTTGTTCAGGATCTCGACGGGAGCGCCCAGGTTGGTGAAGAAGTTGTCGAGGCCGGTCTGCGCGAAGTCCGGAAGCACGAAGTCCCAGCCCTTGGCGACGGGCTCGAGGAGGTACTGGTCCGCCGCTTCGTTGAAGGCGAAGAGCCCGCGGTTCATCGGCTCCCAGGGGTCGGGACCGTCGCTCGCGCATCCGGCTCCGAGCAGCCAGAGCGCGCTGCCGGCGATCGCCGCCCGTCGCCGGCGGCTGCCCGTTCCTCGCATCGCGCTCACTCTTCTTCGAACGCGTCGCCGTGCACCAGGCGCCCCACCAGCTTGTCGAGGCTCAGCGCACTCTCGGTGTAGGTGAAGACCTCGCCCGGGCGCAGCAGCTCGTCTTCGGCGCCCGGCTCGAGCGACACGAACTGGTCCCCCAGGAGGCCCGCCGTCCGGATCGCCGCCGAGGAGTCGATGGGAAGCTCGAGGGCGGGATCCAGGTCGAGGGCCACCCGCGCGCGCAGGTCCTCGTCGAGCTGGATCCCCTTCACCTGCCCCACCTTGACGCCCGAGATCTTGACGGGCGAACGCTGGGAGAGCCCACCGACGTCGTCGAACACGGCGACCAGCTCGAAGCCGCCGTCTCCCGAGTAGGACAGACCGCCCAGGTTGGCGGACAGGTAGGCGACGGCCAGCAGGCCGGCCAGAACGAAGAGGCCTACGACGAAGTCGCGCGTGGTGGATTTCTGCATGGCTGGCTCCGCTTCCTTCGAGGTGGCTCGTCCCTCAGACGCCCCAGAACGCCGTGATCACGTAGTCGGTGAGCAGCAGCCACACCGATGCGGTGACCACCGCCGAGGTCGTCGACCGACTCACCCCCATGGCGTGGGGCGGACTGGTGTAGCCGCGATAGGTGGAGATGACGCCGAGCAACGCGCCGAACACCAGCGCCTTGACGAGGCTCTGCAGCACGTCGTCCCGGAACTCGACGGCGTTCTCGAGGCTGGCCATGTAGCTGCCCCCATCGAGGCCGACGAGATCCACGCCCACCACGTAGCCGCCGAAGACCCCGAACACGATGAAGAGCGAGGACAGGAGAGGCATCACGAAGGTGAGCGCGAGCGCCTTCGGCATCACGATGAAGTGCATCGGATCGATGGACATCATGCGCAGACCGTCGAGCTGCTGGGTGGAGACCATCGCGCCGATCTCGGCGGTCGTCGCCGAGCCCGCTCGTCCGATCACCAGAAGCCCCGTCACGACGGGGCCGAGCTCCCGGATGAGAACCAGGCCCACCACGGCGCCGAGCGACTCCTGCGCGCCGAAGCGCACCAGGGTCGTGTACCCCTGCAGACCCAGGACCATGCCCACGGCGAAGCCCGCGCCGCAAACGAGCGCGATCGAGAGGACCCCGGCATCGAACACCGCCCGGACGACGCGTGCGAAGCGGACGGGGGGCCTCGCGATCGCCGTCACGATTCCGCCCGCGAAGGCCGCCATCTGGCCGAGCCCGACGACCCAGGACGACGCGTAGCCCCCCAGTCGCTGGACGGTGCCCGGGCGCACGGCTTCGCTCACGATGCGCTCCCGCTCGCGACCTGTCGTGCCAGGGCCGCGCCGTCCGCACCGAGGAAGTCCTTGATCTCCGGGTCGCCCCGGGTGGCCAGCTGGCCGGGCGCACCACTCACCGCGCGGCCGTGCTGTAGCAGCACGATCTGATCGCTCATGCGAAGCGACGAAGCCATGTGGTGCGAGGTGACGATCAGGGTGAGACCCCGGTCGTGACACAGCTCCTGGAAGAGCGCCTCGATGCGCTCGACGTTGGGCGGATCGAGACCCGAGAAGGGCTCGTCGCACAGCACGATCTCCGGGTCCATGATGATCGCGCGAGCCAGCGCCACCCGACGCAGCATGCCCCCGGAGAGCTCTCCGGGCAGCAGCGAGTCGACGTCGTGCAGGCCGACGGCGGCCAGTCGCTCGTGGACCGCATCGCGGATCTCGGCATCGCCAAGCCGGGTGTGCTCCCGCAGCGGCAGACCGACGTTCTCCAGCACCGTCATCGAGTCGAGCAGTGCACCGTCCTGGAAGAGCATTCCCAGGCGCCGGCGCACGCGCTGCAGCCCGCTCTCGCGCAGCCCGACGATGTCGTCGCCGGCGACCCGGACCTTGCCGGAATCGGGCCGCTGCAGACCCGCGATCATGCGCAGGGCCGTGCTCTTGCCGGTCCCGCTCCCCCCCATCAGGACCGTGATCCGGGCCCGGGCGAAGCGACACGACAGGTTCTCGAAGATCGTGCGATCGCCGAAAGCCAGACGCACCGCATCGATCTCCACGTGTGCGTCGTCGACACGGTCCTCGCGGTCTGCAGCTGCGCGATCTTCCACGGCCTGCGGAAGCCCCCCGGCGGGCGAGCTTACCCCAGGGTCGACAAGGCCCGCCGCCCTGCAACCATCGTGAGCGGGGATCGCATGGGAGGCTCCGCATGAAGCTCGGCATGGCCCTTCGCGTGATGGGCGACGCAGCGCGCGGCGACACCCTCCTGCGCTGTGCGCGCCACGCCGAGCAGGCCGGGCTGGACGAGATCTGGGTCGCCGACCACATCGCGATCCCGCCCGACGACGCCGAGGGATCGAAGGGCCGATACCTCGACCCGCTCTCGACCCTGGCCTGGCTGGCGGGAGGGACCGAACGGATCGGCCTCGGTACGGCGGTCCTGATCCTGCCCTATCGCCCCGCCCTGCCCACCGCCAAGGCGGTCGCGACCGTGCAGGAGCTCTCGGGCGGGCGCCTCAGCCTGGGCGTCGGCGTGGGCTGGATGGAGCCGGAGTTCCGCGCGCTCGGCGTCG
>JANQSB010000674.1 GCA_028284295.1 Myxococcota bacterium
GTGATGTCGCCGTTCCAAACACCGTTGCGCGTGCGCGTCGCGCTGCTGCTCTCGCTGTGGGCGGTCGTGGGCCTGGCGTCCGGCGTCCAGGCGGCCACCGTGACGATCAACTTCGAGGTCGACGCAGCCGGGAACCCACTCCCGAGCGGGTCGATCATCGACCTGGCCTACCAGGACTACGGAGTCACCTTCAGTCGCGAGTTCGTGTCGTCCAGCGGCACCTGTCAGGGCGACAACGTCTACGTGAACGACACCGAGATCGGCAGTCAGCAGACCTCCGAGCCCAACGTGGTGACGGCCTGCGACCCGCTGCTGCCGAGCGGCTTTCCCGCCTACAACAACTCCAACGCCTGGGTGCGCGCGGACCTCGACCGCGACGCCACCGAGATCTGCGTCGCCGTCATCCCGGACGGCAGCGTCGACTTCGGGACCCTGGAGATCTTCGACGACCAGGGCGGCGACCTCGGCTCCGTCGACTCTTCCCAGGGGTCGATCGAGACCATCTGCATCCAGGGGCAGGGCATCCGCGCCTTCCGCTTCGCGGGAGACGGACGCTTCGCGAGCTTCGACGATCTCCGGATCACCTACGGGCCGAATCGGGTCGAGTTCGACACCAGCGCGGGCGGTGCGCCCATCGCCAACGGTGCGGTGGTCGACGATCTCTTCGTCGGCGAGGGAGTCCGCTTCGAGAAGGTCAACGGCTCCGGGGTGTGCGGCGGCGACTTCGTCTACGCCAGCAGCGACCAGCCGACGGGCTTCGGCACCGAGCCGAACGTCGTCACGGTCTGCGTCGGCTTCAGCTTCTCGGACTTCTCCGAGAACACCCACGGCCGGGTACGGGCCTCCTTCCCGACGCGCGTGGGTCTGGTCTGTGTGGAGACCCTGCCGAGCGGTGCCAGCGACCAGGCCGTGCTGCGCGGATTCGACGTCGACGACCAGCAGGTCGCCGAGACGATCTCCGAGGCAGGCAACAGCGAGAGCCGGATCTGCGTCTTCGAGCCGACCATCCGGGCGGTCGAGTTCGCGGGCTACCAGGGCGGGACGGCGCGCTTCGACAACCTGGACTTCGAGTTCGGCGCGGCCGCCATCGACTTCGACGTCGACATCAACGACCAGCCCATCGCGAACGGAACCGTGGTCAACGGCACCTACGCGCGTGCCGGCGTGCAGCTCGAGGCCGAGCGGGTGGGAGGCTGCGGGACGGGGAACTCCGTCTACGCCAACGGCGACACCACCGGGGACTTCGCTTCCTCGCCCAACCAGGTGAGTCTCTGCAACACCAACTTCTCCGACTTCAGCGAGACGGGCAACGGCATGGTCCACGCCACCTTCGCCGCCGAAGCCTCGGCGGTCTGCATCGCGGTCCGGGCGACGAAGACCGGCGACGCGGCGGTGCTCCGGGCCTACGACAGTGCCGACGCCTTCCTCGGCGAGTCGATCTCGGCGCTGGGCGCGACCGAGACCCTGTGCGTGTCCGGTGGCGCCATCCGTGGGGTGCGGTTCGCGGGGCTGGGTGCGGCGTTCGCGCGCTTCGACGACCTGGAGGTGTCCTTCGTCCCCGAGCCTTCGGCTGCGGTGCTGGGGTGGACCGCGGCAGCGGTGCTGCTCGGGCTCCGGCGTCGCGCTGCGGGACGACCGCTCAGGGGCTGAGCCCGGACGGGTCCGCAGCGGGCGCCAGGTGGACCGCGCAGAACTTGAACTCGGGGATCTTGCCGTCCGGGTCCAGGTGGTCGGTCGTGAGCGTGTTCGCGCCCGCCTCGCGGAAGTGGAAGGGCACGAACACCGAGCCGGGCTGGGTCGCTCGCTCGACCCGGGCCTTCAGGGTGATCTGGCCGCGGCGTGATCCCAGGTCCACCCAGTCGCCGTCGCGGATGCCGAGGGGCGTGGCATCGTCCGGATGGACCGAGACGAAGGCCTCCGGCTCGATGGCATCGAGGGCCCGCGCGCGACGGGTCATCTGGCCGGTGTGCCAGTGCTCGAGCACGCGCCCGGTGATGAGGATGAGCGGGTAGTCGCCGTCCGGCAGCTCGTCGGCGCCGCGGTGCTCCGCGGGAACGAAGCGCGCGCGCCCGTCCTCGGTCGGGAATCCGTCGCCGAACATGACGATGGTGCCCAGGGAGGTCTCCGGGTCCGGGCAGGGATAGATGCGTCCGGTCTCCCCGAGCTTCTCGTGGGCCAGCCCGCGATAGCTCTTCGAGTGGGCGACCAGCTCGTCGAAGATCTCCGAGGCGTCCCCGTACTCCATCGGGTAGCCCATGCGGGTCGCGATCTCGCAGATGATCTGCCAGTCGAGGCGAGCCTCGCCGGGGGGGTCGAGCACCGGGCGACCCAGCTGCACCCGGCGGTCGGTGTTCGTGAAGGTGCCGGTCTTCTCGAGCGCCGAGGTGGCGGGCAGGATCACGTCGGCGAACTCGGCCGTCTCGGTGAGGAAGATGTCCTGGACGGTCAGGAAGTCGAGATTCGAGAGGGCCTCCCGCACGAGGTTCGTGTTGGGGTCGCTGAGGAAGGGGTTCTCGCCCAGGATGTACATGCCCTTCACGTGCCCGTCGCGGGCGGCCTCGGTGATCTCCACGGTGGTCAATCCGGTTTCGCGGTCGAGCGGGCGGCCCCAGGCTTCCTCGAAGTGAAGCCGGGCGGGCTCGGAGACGACGGGCTGGTAGTCGGGGTAGCTCATCGGGATCAGGCCCGCGTCCGAGGCGCCCTGGACGTTGTTCTGGCCCCGCAGCGGATGAAGCCCCGTTCCCGGCCGGCCGACGTTCCCCGTCATCAGGCACAGGGAGATGATGCAGCGGCAGTTGTCGGTGCCGTGCACGTGCTGGCTCATTCCCATGCCCCAGAAGGTGATGGCCGCTCGCGCGCGGCCGTAGGCCACCGCCACCTCGCGCAGCGTCGCCTCGTCGATGCCGGTGATCCCGGCCACGACCCGCGGCGTGTAGCTCGCCACCGTCTTGGCGACGGCGTCGTAGTCCCGGGTGAAGCGCGCGACGTAGTCGCGGTCCACCAGGTCCTCTTCCAGGATGACGTTCATCATGCCGTTGTAGAACGCCACGTCGGTGCCGGGCCGGATCTGGCAGAAACGCCAGGCATGGTCGGCGATGGGATTGCGGACCGGGTCGACGACCAGGAGCTTCGCGCCCCGCGCCGCCGCCTGCTTGAAGAAGGTGGCGGCGACCGGATGGTTGGCGGTCGTGTTGGTGCCCGTGATCAACGCGAAGTCGCTGTTCTCGATGTCGCCGAAGGTGGTCGTGACCGCGCCGGAGCCGATCATCTGCAGCAGGGCCGCTACCGACGATGCATGGCAGAGCCGCGTGCAGTGATCGACGTTGTTGGTCCCGAAGACGGCGCGCACCAGCTTCTGGAACAGGTAGGCCTCTTCGTTGCTGCACTTCGCCGAGCCGAAGCCCGCCAGCGCGCCGGAGCCGTGCTCTTCCCGGATCGCACCCAGGCGTTCGGCGACGAGATCCAACGCCTCGTCCCAGCTGGCCTCGCGGAAGGCGGGCAGGACCTGGTCGTAGTCGACGACGTGTCGGCGGCCGCCCCGCCGACGAGAGCTCGCGACCTCGGGCGACAGCGCTCGCTTGGGGTAGTCGACACGGATCAGGGGCCGCGTCAGGCGTTGGGGGTGCGTGGCGTAGTCGAAGCCGTAGCGCCCCTTGACGCACAGACGTCCCTCGTTGCCCGATCCCGGGCGGCCCTCGGCGAAGACGACCTCGTTGCGATCCGGGTCCGCGTGATAGCGGATGGCACAGCCGACCCCGCAGTACGGGCACACCGAGTCCACGGAGCTCAGCTCGGAGACCGGTCGCGGCGGTGTCGACAGTCCCTTGTCGGTGAGCGCGCCGGTGGGGCAGGCGGCGACGCACTCGCCGCAGCTCACGCAGCTCGACTCGCCCATCGGCTGATCGAGGTCGAAGGCGATTCGCGTCGTGTAGCCCTTGCCGGTGCGGCCGATGACGTCGTTGTGCTGAACCTCGTCGCAGGCCCGGATGCAGCGGTCGCACAGGATGCAGGCCTGGTGGTCCACGGTGATCACCGGGGACGAGCCATCGTCGCCGCGACCCGTCGAGCAGCGGGGCAGTGCCTCGACCCCGGGCGATCGGGTGGTGGCGAACGCGAGGAGCGCGTCGTCGCCGGTGGTGTCCTGGCGCCGCGACCGGCTCGGCTGCTCCGAGACGAGCAGGTCGGTCAGGACGTCCCGACAACGCTCGATCTTGTCCGTGGACGTGTGGACCACCATGCCGTCGCTGGCCTCGCGTACGCAGGATGCCGCGAGCACCCGTTCGCCTTCGACCTCGACCGCGCACATGCGGCACACACCGACCGGCTCGAGCGCGGGGTCGTGGCACAGCACCGGGATCTCGATGTCGGCCTCCCGCGCGGCGTCCCACAGACTCGTTCCCTCGGCCACCTCCACCTCGTGCCCGTCGATTCGGAGCCGCACCGTCACGAGTCGTCGCCCCGCAGGCGGAGGATGCTGGTGGCGGGAATCAGCGCCGCCTGACCCAGACCGCAGATCGAGGTGGCCTCGAGGGTCTCGTGCAGCAGCGGGAGTCGCGCGAGTGCGTCGGGGTCGCGCGACTCGATCCACTTCACGGCCTTCTCGGTGCCGATGCGACAAGGAACGCACTTGCCGCACGACTCGTTGCGGAAGAAGGCCGTCAGGTTGGCGGCGACATCGAGCAGGTCGCGGCCTTCGGCCACGACGACCACGGCAGCGGCCCCGAGCGAGGAGCCGGCCTCGCGCAACGAATCCCAGTCCAGCGGCAGGTCGGCGCGTGACGCCGGCAGGAAGCCCGTGCTGGCGCCGCCCGGCAGGAACGCCCGAAGCGGACGGCCATCGCGCATGCCACCGCAGCGCTCGACCAGGTCGCCCACGGTGGTTCCCAACGGGGCTTCGACGACGCCCGGCTGCTCGACGTCTCCGCTGACGGCGAAGAGCTTGGTGGCCGCGCCGCCGCTCCGGAGGGCGCGCGGCACCTGGGCGAAGGTCTCGACGTTGTTGATCAGGGTGGGCCTTCCGTACAGGCCCCGCACGCCGGGGTAGGGGGGCTTGTTGCGAGGCTCGCCGCGGCGCCCCTCGAGCGCCTCGAGCAGGGCCGTCTCCTCTCCCAGGATGTAGCCGCCAGGCGAGACGAACACCCGCGGCTCGAAGGCGAACCCCGAGCCCAGCACGTCGGCACCCAGGACGCCGAGCGCCCGGGCCCGCTCGATCTCGCGCTCGAGGATCTCCCGCTCGGCTTCGTACTCGTGCCGCACGTACACCCAGCCTTCGTGACTGCCCACCGCGAGCGCCCCGAGCACGACTCCCTCGACGACGAGGTGTGGCGCCTCGGCGAGCAGCACGCGGTCCTTGAAGGTGCCCGGCTCGCTCTCGTCGGCGTTGCAGACCACGTAGCGGGGCGTGGCGGGCTCGGCCGCCACCAGCCGCCACTTGCGGCCCGTCGGAAAGCCCGCACCTCCCATGCCGCGAAGCCCGGATGCCTCGAGCCGGTCGACGAGCGCGGCGGCGCGGGACGGGTCGGCGCCGGCGTCGAGCCACTCGCGCAACACGCCGTAGTGGTCGCCCGTCGAGTCGTGCGGGTCGAGGTCGAAGCGGCGGCCGGTGGGGGACGGCGGATCGGGCAGGGCAGGGCGCTCGCGC
>JANQSB010000681.1 GCA_028284295.1 Myxococcota bacterium
CGCCGCCGAGATGCTGGCCCAGAACCCGGGGCTCGGGAAGTTCGTCTGGGACATGTTCCAGAACGGCAGCAGCTCGACCCTGGCGCAGATCATGGTCGCGGTCTTCACGATCGGGCTGATCGGCTTCGCCCTCGACCGCATGATGATCACCCTGCAGAAGCTGGTGAGCTTCGGCGGCCAGGAGGTGACGGCGTGAGCGGCGCTCCCTTCTTCGAGCTGTCCGGCGTCAGCAAGGCCTTCGGAGCCACCGAGGTGCTGTCGGGGATCGAGCTCGACCTCGACGAAGGCGAGTTCCTGGCGATCGTCGGCTTCTCGGGCAGCGGCAAGACGACGCTGATCTCCCTGATGGCAGGCCTGCTCGAGCCCGACGCCGGCGAGGTCCGGCTGCAGGGAGAGCGGATCACGGGTCCGGGGCCCGACCGGGGCGTGGTCTTCCAGAACTACTCGCTGCTGCCCTGGCTGACGGTCTTCGGGAACGTCGAGCTCGGCGTGCGCCAGGTCTTCCGGGACTGGGACGCGGCCCGGCGACGCGAGCACGTGCTCCGCTACATCGATCTCGTCAACCTCGGCCCCGCACGCGACAAGCGGCCGGCCGAGCTCTCGGGCGGCATGCGGCAGCGGGTCTCGGTGGCGAGGGCCCTCGCCATGGATCCGAAGATCCTGCTGCTCGACGAGCCCCTGTCGGCGCTCGACGCCCTCACCCGGGCAACCCTGCAGGACGAGATCGAGCGCATCTGGGAGAAGGACCGCAAGACCGTCGTCCTGATCACGAACGACGTCGACGAGGCGATCCTGCTGGCCGATCGCATCGTGCCGCTTCGGCCCGGACCGCGCGCGAGCCTCGGACCCGACTTCCGCGTGCCGCTGGCGCGGCCGCGAGACCGTCGCGCCGTCAACCACGACCCGGCCTTCAAGAAGCTGCGCAACGAGATCACCCAGTACCTGGTGGCCGAGGGGCGGCGGGCCAGCCCGAACGCGCAGGGCGTCGGCCTCTCGCTGCCGGACCTCGAGCCGGCGGACCTGCGCGCGCCGCGCAGCTCTTCGCTGGCGCGCTGAGCCGGGAGGAAGTCATGCAGAAGTTCATCGAGATCGTCGAGCTGTCCAAGGTCTACCCGACACCGCGGGGCCCGGCCGTCATCGTCGAAGGCTTCAACCTCGATATCGGGAAGGGCGAGTTCATCGCGCTCATCGGACACTCGGGCTGCGGCAAGTCGACGGTGTTGTCGATGCTGGCCGGTCTGAACGAGATCAGCGACGGCAACGTGGTCCTCGACGGCCACGAGATCGAAGGGCCCGGCCCGGACCGGGGGGTGGTCTTCCAATCGCCGTGCCTGCTGCCGTGGATGACTGCGTTCCAGAACGTGATGCTGGGCGTGCGCCAGGTCTACCCCCACGGCAGCAAGGAGGAGCAGCGCGAGATCGCCGAGTACTACCTGGCGCGGGTCGGGCTCTCGGACTCGCTCCACAAGCGCCCTTCCGAGCTGTCGGGCGGCATGCGACAACGGGTCGGCATCGCGCGGGCCTTCGCGCTCTCGCCCAAGATGCTGCTGCTCGACGAGCCCTTCGGCATGCTCGACTCGCTCACCCGCATGGACCTCCAGGACGTGCTCCTCGAGCTGTGGGGGCGCGACCGCAAGACCGCCCTGATGGTGACCCACGACGTGGACGAGGCGATCTTCCTGGCCGATCGCGTCGTCATGATGACCAGCGGCCCGGCCGCGCGGGTCGGCGAGATCCTCGAGGTCGACCTGCCGCGGCCGCGCAACCGGGCCGAGGTCCTCGAGCACCCGGACTACTACCGCTATCGCGAGGCCCTGATCGCCTTCCTGGCGGACCACGAGCGGCAGGCGGCCTGAGGAGAGGCATGGGCTCCGCACGCGAGAAGGTCGTCGTCGTCGGCAACGGAATGGTCGGGCACCGCTTCTGCGAGCTTCTGGCGGAGCGCGACACCGGCGGCCGCTTCGAGATCGTCGTGTTCGGCGAGGAGCCGCGGCCCGCCTACGACCGCGTTCATCTCTCGGAGTTCTTCGCGGGGCGCAGTGCCGCCGAGCTGTCCCTGACGGATGCGGCCTGGTACGCGGACCGGGGCATCTCGCTGCGGCTGCGCGAGGGCGTACTCGAGATCGATCCGGAGGCGCGCGAGATCTACACCAGTCAGGGGCGGATCGAGAGCTACGACGTGCTGGTCCTGGCCACGGGCTCCGCGCCCTTCGTCCCGCCGATTCCCGGGATCGAGCAGGACGGCGTCTTCGTCTACCGCACCATCGAGGACCTGGAGGCGATTCGCGCCTGGGGTGCCCAGGCGCGGAGTGCGGCGGTGATCGGCGGCGGGCTGCTGGGACTGGAGGCCGCCAAGGCGGTTCGCGACATGGAGCTCGAGACCACCGTCGTCGAGGCCGCGCCGCGGCTGATGCCGCGCCAGGTCGACGCCCGAGGTGCCGCGGTGCTCACCGCGGCCATCCGTTCGCTGGGGGTGGGCGTCCGGGTCGACGAGTCGACAGAGTGCGTGTTGGGAGAAGCGGGGCAGGTGACGGGGCTCCGCTTCAAGGAAGGCGACGACCTGCCCGTCGAGATGGTGGTGGTGTCCGCCGGGATCCGACCGCGCGACGAGGTCGCGCGACGTTCGGGTATCGCCGTCGGTCCGCGGGGCGGAATCCCGGTGGACGACGGGCTCGAGACGAGCGCGCCGGGCGTGTACGCCATCGGCGAGTGCGCCCTGCACGGAGGGCAGATCTACGGACTGGTCGCTCCCGGCTACGAGATGGCGGACACCCTCGTCGCCCGACTGCTGGGCGACGAGGCGCGTGCCTTCCGGGGCGCAGACCTCTCCACCAAGCTGAAGCTCCTGGGCGTCGACGTCGCGAGCTTCGGGGACGCCTTCGCGGACGAGGGAGGCGACGCACGGGCGGTGGTCTTCGAGGACCCGTCGGCGGGGGTCTACCAGAAGCTCGTGCTCGACGATTCGGGCGAGCGGCTGCTCGGCGGCATCCTGGTGGGCGACGCGTCCCGCTACGCATCCCTGCTGCAGGCCTGCCGCCAGCAGGAGCCCCTCGAGCTCGCGCCGACGGCGCTCCTCTTCGGCGCGCCGGGCGTGGAGGACGAGCTGGCTCCCGAGGCCCAGGTCTGCTCGTGCAACGACGTCAGCGTCGCCGCCGTGTGCAGGGCCATCGCGGACGAGGGCCTCGACACCGTTGCCGAGATCAAGTCGTGCACCCGCGCCGGGACCGGCTGCGGCGGATGCGTTCCGCAGCTGTCGCAGATCCTCGCCGCGGAGCTCGAGAAGGCGGGCCGTGACGTGGACCGCAGCCTCTGCGAGCACTTCCCGTACACCCGACAGGAGCTCTTCGACATCGTCCGGATCGAGCGGATCGAGAGCTTCGAGGGCCTGCTCGCAGCGCGCGGCCGCGGCAACGGCTGCGAGATCTGCCGACCGGCCGTGGCCTCGATCCTCGCGAGCACCTGGGCCGACCCGGTCCTGGACCACCAGAACATCCAGGACACGAACGACCGCTTCCTCGCGAACATCCAGCGCGGCGGAACCTACAGCGTGATCCCTCGCGTGCCCGGCGGAGAGATCACGCCCGACAAGCTGATCGTGCTGGGGGAGATCGCCCGCCGCTACGGGCTCTACTGCAAGATCACCGGTGGCCAGCGGATCGACCTGCTGGGCGCCCGCGTCGACCAGCTGCCGCAGATCTGGGAGGAGCT
>JANQSB010000683.1 GCA_028284295.1 Myxococcota bacterium
GCGCCTCGCCGAACTCCGGCATCAGCAGCTCGACGCCGTCCTCGGCGACGACCTCGAGCTCGAGCTCGAGCGGGTCACCGATGCGGGGGGCCTCGGGTGCGAGCCGCACCGTCGCCCGAACGGGTCCGCTCTCCACCGCGCTCTCGACCGCGGCCCCGGCCCGGGTCGGCAGCAGCCCCGAGAGCGCGATCGCGACCGGGACGGCGAGCAGGCGAGCCAGCCCCGAAGCCCTCATCGCCGCGACCTGCGTTCGCGCATGCGGAAGAAGCGCACCAGCGGGTCCACGACCGACCCGGCGGCATCGATGTGGATGAAGTCGATGCCGGCGCTGCGCATGCGCCGCTCCACGTCGCGAACCCGCTCGGCCGCCGCCTGCTCGACCGCCCGACGGAACGCCGCCGAGCCCGTGTCGTAGAGCCTCGAGCGGCCGCTCTCCGCGTCGCGAAGCGCCACCAGGCCCGCGTTGGCGAGCTCGAGCTCGCGCGGGTCGGTCACCAGGACGGCAATCACGTCGTGACGCTGATTCGCCATCACGAGGGAGCGCTCCCAACCCTCGTCGAGGAAGTCGCTCACCACGAAGCAGATCGTCCGCCGGCGGTTGACCGAGAGCAGGAACTCCATCGCGCGCGCGATGTCGGTCGCCTGGCGCGGCGTCCGGGGCGGGCGACGCCCCGGCCACCCCGCGCGCATCCGGGCCGCGATTCCGGCCCGGGCGGGACGCTCGTCGGCGTCGCCCGGGGCCTCACCGTGTGCGAGCACCTCGCGCACCACGCGCAGCGCGTGCTTCTGGCCCTTGCGGGCGGGGATGTACTGCTCGACGTCCCCGTGGAAGAGGGTCAGACCGACCTTGTCGTCGTTGCGACTGGCGGAGAAGGCGAGCAGCGCACACAGCTCGGCGGTGGCCTCGCGCTTCGAGCGATGGGCCGACCCGAAGTCCTGGGAGGCGGACACGTCCGCCATCAGCATCAGCGTGAGCTGGCGCTCCTCCACGTAGCGCTTCACGAAGGGCTCGCCGGTCCGGGCGGTGACGTTCCAGTCGATGCTGCGCACGTCGTCGCCGGGCACGTAGGGGCGCACCTCGTCGAACTCGATGCCCCGGCCCTTGAACACCGAGACGTACTCGCCGGCCAGGACGTCGGCCACCTGGCGGCCGGTCCGGACCTGGATCTCCCGGACCCGCTGGAGGATCTCGCGCGCGAGCATACGAGGGCCCCGGCGCTACGGGACCAGCGTGCCGACGAGGATCCGCTCGATGACGTCCTCGGCGCTCTTGCCCTCGGCCTCGGCTTCGTAGGTGAGCACGACGCGATGCCGCAGCACGTCGAGGGCGATGTTCTTGACGTCGTGGGGCGTCACGTAGCCCCGCCCCTGGAGGAAGGCGTGGGCCTTGGCGGCCTGGGTCAGATAGATGGAGGCCCGCGGACTGGCGCCCATCTCCAGCATGCCGTCGAGCCCGGCGATTCCGGAGCCGGCGGGATCGCGCGTCGCATGGACCAGGTCCACCACGTAGCCCTTGACCTTGTCGTCGACGAAGATCTGGTCGACGACGCGGCGCGCGGCGACGAGACGGGCCGGGTCGGTGACGGCGCGGATCTCCGGAACGGGCTGGCCGGCCGCCATTCGGTCGATGATCTTGCGCTCGTCGTCCTTGCTGGGATAGCCGACCTTCACCTTCAGCATGAAGCGGTCGATCTGGGCCTCGGGCAACGGATAGGTGCCTTCCTGCTCGATGGGATTCTGGGTGGCGAGCACCAGGAAAGGCTCGTCGAACGCGTAGGTGGTGTCGCCGATGGTGGCCTGCCGCTCCTGCATCGCCTCGAGCAGCGCGGACTGCACCTTGGCGGGAGCGCGGTTGATCTCGTCGGCCAGCACCAGGTTGGAGAAGATGGGCCCCTTCTTGACCGAGTAGCTGCCGTCCCGGGGATGGAAGATCTCGGTGCCGATGACGTCGGCCGGGAGCATGTCCGGGGTGAACTGGATGCGTGAGAAGCCCGTGTCGATCGCGGCGGCGAGGCTGCGAACGGCCAGGGTCTTCGCCAGTCCGGGCACGCCCTCGAGCAGGACGTGGCCGCCCGTGAGCAGTCCCATGACCAGCCGGCCGACCATCCCCTCCTGACCGACCACGACCTTGCCTACCTCGTTCACGAGCTCGCTGCAGACCGCGGCGTGCTCCGCGACGTTCTCGACCGGAGCCTCGGACATCACCTTCCTCCCTTCGAAGTCACTCACCCATTCGGCGCCGACACACCGCGCGGGGGGCCGGAACGTACCCGCGAAGGGCCCGGAAATCCAAGAGGATTCGGGATTCGAGAGCGGCCGCCGGTCGGCAGCGATGAGAGCGATGAGATGGACACGGGAGGCACCCGGGCGGTTCGACCCGGCTGGTCATTCTGGCGAGGCAGCCGGACGCGGGCTGCCGGCGGGCTGCGCACGCGTGATGCGGTGTCCCGAGCCGGCTCGGCTGATAGTCTTGCCGGCCTCCCGGAGCCGGGTGCGAGACGCCCGGGACGAACCCTGCAGGAGACCCGGATGCTGACCCGCCCGTCGAGATCGACCCCGCGCTGGACCCCCGGGATGGCGCTGGCGGCCGGGCTGCTGGCCGGAATGCTCGCGGCGGACCCGGCCCTTGCCGTGCCGCCCCCGACCTTCGGAGGCTGCGCGGTGACGCCCGAGGCCGACGCCGAGGGGGTGACCGTCCAGACGCCGCTGGGCCCGATCGAGATCGAGCTGTTCTCGAACGCCGCCCCGGCGACCGTCGCGAACCTCCTCGGGTACATCTCCCGGGGCGACTACGCGGACACGGTCTTCCACCGCAACTTGCCGGGCTTCGTGATCCAGGCCGGCGGCTACCGCCTCCGGGACGTCTTCTTCGAACCGATCGACACCCAGCCGACGGTC
>JANQSB010000686.1 GCA_028284295.1 Myxococcota bacterium
GATGCGTGCGGCTCAGATCGCGGCCGAGGCCCGACTCGCGGAGCGCCAGCCGCACCAGGCGCCGTGCCAGCGCCTCCGGGCGATCCCGCCAGCCCGTCGCGGAGAGCCGGAGCGTTCCGTCGAGCTCCCGACGAACGACCTTCTCGGCCTCCTCCCGCACCTGCGCTTCGAGCCATTCGTTCTCCCTTCTCTGTGCTTCGGCCAGGTCACCCAGCACCCTGAGCAGGCGCGGGTTGAAGTCGCGCCGGAGCCCCGGGAGGACCTCGTGGCGCAGACGGTTGCGCGCGTAGCGGGGGTCCGTGTTGGAAGCGTCCTCCCGCCAGGCGAGCTTCCGTTCGCGCGCCCAGGTCCCGATCTCCTCGCGGGTGATGGCGAGGAGGGGTCGAAGCACCACGCCATCGACGGACGCCTCCGGAATGCCCCCCAGTCCGTCGGGACCGGAGCCCCGCAACAGCCGCAGCAGCACCGTCTCCGCCTGGTCGTCGGCCTGGTGGGCCGTGACCACGTGCTGGCAGTCGAGCGCCGTGCGCATCTGCTCGAGGGCGTCGCGCCGCAACACGCGCGCGGCCTCCTGCAAGGTGGGCCGATCGCGGCTCGACCGCCCTTCCCGCAGCGCGCTCGGGTCGACGCGTTCACAGGCGAAACGGGCCCCGAGCTCCGTCGCCAGGGCTTCGACGGCACGCGCATCGGCCTCGGACGCCTCGCCCCGCAGGCCGTGGTCGACGTGTCCGATGGCCAGCTCGAAGCCGCACGACTCGCGCAGGCCGGCGAGCGCGTGCGCCAGCACCGTGGAGTCGAGCCCACCCGAGACGGCCGCCAGCAGCCGGCGCCCCCGGACCCCGCCGCCAGCGTTGGCCGCCGCCAGCGCGCGCGCGACCCGGTCGAGCACCCTCGCCTAGCCCTCGCGAAGCGCGGAGGCGCTTCCGACGAGCACCTTCGTGCCGTCCTCTTCCTTGTCCACCCAGACGTCGCAGTACACGCGGGTCTGCGTACCCTCCCGGACCTCCTCGCGGACCTTCGCATGGGTGGTCACGGTCTCGTCCACCCACAGCACGTTGGTGAACTTCACGGACATCTCGCCACCGCGCAGCCAACCCAGGCCGAACTCCTGCTGCATGACGCGCGAGACGAAGCAGGTCGACATCATTCCCTGGACGACGATGTTCGGGAAGCCCAGCTTCTTCGCCTGCTCGCGGTCGGTGTGGTAGTTGCGGCCGGGCCCCGAGAACATCCAGCAGCGCCGCTCGTCGATGGCCGTGGTGGCCGGCTCGAGATCGGCACCCGTCGCCGTCGGGAACGGGGGCCGCTCCTTCTTCTTCGCGGCGCTCTCCTCGTCGACCACGTAGGAGTCGTCCCCGGTTTCCTCGCCCTTGGGCGGCAGGAAGGACTGGTGGGTGTGGCCCCGGACGAGCAGGCGGCCGTCCTCGGCGTCGATCACGTCGGTCTCGTTGAGGACGATGTCCCGCCCGCGCTTGCGGTAGCGCTGGATGATGGTCGACCGGGTCCGCACCCGGCTTCCCACGCGGATCGGCTCGAAGAGTCGCCAGTCCTGCTGCAGGTGCAGGTTTCCGAACAGGTTCTTCAGGTACCACTCTCCGACGAACTTGTAGCACTCGGAGTGGTACAGGAGCGGCGGGGCGTACTCGCTCTGCAGCGGATGGTGGTCGTCGAGCGCATCGGCGTAGAAGGACACCACGTCCTTGCCGACCTCGTACTCGTTGCTGCCGCAGTGGCGACCGACGTACGCGGGCTGTCCCAGCAGGTTCATGGGTGGCTCCTTCTCGCGGGCTCGACTTCCGTCCCGACTTCCTTTCCGAACGACGTCGAGTCTACCCCGGCTGGCGCCGCGGCGGGTGGCAGCCCCCTCGCGCCGGCGGTAACTCCTGTGCCCCATGCCCACGGCCGACAGCCAGCACAACGTCGCGGACTGGATCCGCCGCCACGCCGAAGCCGATGGCGACCGCCTGGCGATCGCCGACGCGGAGCGGCGGCTGTCGTACCCGCAGCTGGCCGATCGCGTCGCGCGACTGGCTGCCTGGCTCGGCGATCAGGGCATCGGCCGCGGCGACCGGGTGGCGCTGCTGCTGGGCAACCGCAGCGAGAACCTGGAGGCCGTGTTCGCGGTCTCCTGGCTGGGGGCGATCGTCCTCCCCGTGAACACCCGGCTCTCCCCGCGCGAGGTGTGCTTCCTGCTGGACGACTCCCGGGCCAGCGGCCTGATCCACGAGCCGCACTTCCGCGAGCTGGCCGACGCCGCCTGCAAGGCGGCCCGCGAGGCCCCGGCCGTGCGACTCGAGGCAGGCCCCGACTACGAGGCGGCGCTCGATTCCGTCCCGCCCCTGCCGGAACCGGCGGCCGTCGACCCCGAGAACCCGATGATCCTGATGTACACGTCGGGCACGACGGGCCGTCCGAAGGGGGCCCTGCTGCCCCACCGCAAGGCGCTCTACAACTCGAAGAACGCCGAGCGCTACTTCGAGATCGAGCCGAGCGACGTGGTGCTGGTGGTCTCGCCGCTCTTCCACTCCCTGGGCCTCTCGATCCTGTCGCTCCCGGTGCTGTACTGCGGCGGGGGTCTGGTGCTGCAAGCGCACTTCGAGCCCGACGAGCTGCTGGCCGCCGTCGAGCGCGAGCGCGTCCGCTACCTGGGGGCGGTCCCCACCGTCTACCAGCGACTGCTCGACCACATCGAACACGTCGAGGCCAGCGAGGCCGAGGCGCTGCCCTCGCTGGATTCGCTGCGCTTCCTGTTCGTGGCCGGTGCGGCGGCACCCGTCGAGCTGGTCCGGGGCTTCGAGCGGCATGGGCTGACCCTGCTGCAGGGCTACGGCCAGACCGAAAGCTCGACGCTCACCTGCCTGCCGGGCCGCGACGCGCTGCGCAAGGCGGGAAGCGTGGGGCTGCCCGTGCACCATGCGGAGCTCCGCATCGTCGATCCGGCGAGCATCGACGGACCGGTGGCGGCGTGGCGCGACGTCGACGTGCAGGAGAAGGGCGAGATCGTCGTGCGCGGTCCCATCGTGATGCTGGGCTACTGGCAGCGCCCCGAGGCCACCGCGGAGACCCTGCGCGAGGGCTGGCTGCGCACCGGCGACCTGGCCACGCGCGACGACGAGGGCTTCATCACGCTGGTGGGGCGCTCGCGCGAGATGTTCATCTCGGGCGGCGAGAACGTCTACCCCGCAGAGGTGGAGGCCTGCTTCCTGGAACACCCCGCCGTGCGGGAGATCGCGGTCGTGGCCGAGCCCGACCCGCGCTGGGGCGAGACCGGCCGCGCCCATGTGGTGGTGGAGCCCGGCGCGGCGATCGACGCCGAGGCGCTGTCGGCGTGGGGACGCGAGCGCCTGGCACGCTTCAAGCTTCCGACCCGCTTCGTCTTCGAGCCGGAGCTGCCGAAGACCGCGTCCGGCAAGATCCAGAAGCACCGCCTCGCGGGCGTCTGACAGCGTCGGCGGGAAGAAGCCCTCGATCTAGCCGGCGAACGCTGCGCGTTCGCTTGCTGCGGGGTCTGCACAGGGTGCAGACCTTCCCTAGCGGGCGTAGACCTCGTAGACGATCTGGTCGAAGGCCCAGCTGTCCGGTGGCAGCTCGGACAGCGGGGTGAGCAGGTCGGCCAGCAGGTGGCCGGCGCCCTTCGCGTCCGATGCGCGGAAGGCATCGCCGCGGGCGGGCATCAGGTTCTCGAGGGTGTGTCCGCCGCGCAGCGCGACCGCCACCAGTGCCTCGGTGGACGAGTCGCTGCCTTCGGGTACCTGGGCGACCAGCCGGACCCCGCGTTCCTGCAGGGTCCCGTCCGGGAAGCGGAGCCACTCCCCCGCGCCTGCGCGCGTGTCGGCCAGCCACTTGTTGGGCAGCAGCACCGCCGCGGAGTCCTGGGTGATGCCCAGCACGTAGATGCGGGCGTCGCGACTGGCGCGGACCGCCACCGAGACGTCCTCGCCCGCGAGGAAGCGCTGCCGGTCGAGCTCGAGCTGGATGCGGAAGCCGGGGTCGCTGCTCTTCGAGCGGTCGAGCACGCGAGCGTGCAGCACGA
>JANQSB010000687.1 GCA_028284295.1 Myxococcota bacterium
GAGACCGAAGCCGCGACGCACGAGACCCTCTGCCTGCCCATCCACTCGGCACTCCCGGACGAGCACGTGGACCGCGTCGTCGAGACGACGGTCGCGTTCCTGCGACGACGCTAGGCGGTCGGCGCGAGCGACCGCGGCGCGGGCTTCAGTGGGCGTTGCGCCCGGTGCGGAACAGCGTCATGAGCAGGATGCGGATGTCCAGGCCGACCGACCAGTTCTGGATGTAGTAGAGATCGTGCTCGACGCGCTCGTGCAGCGAGGTGTCTCCGCGCCAGCCGTGCACCTGAGCCCAGCCGGTCATGCCCGCCTTCACCTTGTGACGAAGCATGTAGCCCGGGATCTCGCGCTTGAACGACTCGATGAAGACGGGCCGCTCGGGGCGCGGGCCGACCAGGCTCATCTCCCCGCGCAGCACGTTCCACAGCTGGGGCAGCTCGTCGAGGCTGGTCCGACGCAGCCACGCGCCGATCCGGGTCCGACGCGGGTCGCGCTTCCCGGACCAGACGGGGCCCGTCTCGCGTTCGGCGTTGCGACGCATGGTCCGGAACTTCCAGATGCGGAACACGCGTCCGTCCAGACCCGTCCGGTCCTGGCCGTAGAGAACGGGCCTGCCGCTCGCGATCCACACGGCGCCAGCGACTCCCGCCGCGACGATTCCGGCGGGCACGGCCAGCACCGCGCAGACGGCCAGGTCGAAGGCGCGCTTCTTGACCACCGCCCAGCCCACCATGGGCGTCTCGCGCAGGCCGATGATGGGCAGGCCGTCGAGGCTCTCGATCGAGCTGCGCAGGGTCATTACCTGCAGCAGGTCCGGGACCAGACGCACGCTGACGATTTCGTCCTCGAGATCGGCGAGCACCTTCTCGAGGGTGAGACCGTCGTTCTGCGGCAGCGCCAGGATCACCTGGTCCACCCGGTCGGGGCCGTGAAGGATCTCCTTCAGCTGGGAGGTCCCTCCGAGGACCGGGATGTCGGCCACTTCGCGGCGGGCGCCGCGCCCCTGGTCGGCGACGACGCCGAGGACCTGCAGACCGGCTTCGGGGTGGAGCTGGATCCGGTGGATGATCTCCTCGGCCAGCTGTCCCGCACCCACCACCAGGACGAAGCGCTGATTGAGCCCGCGGCGGCGCAACGAGCGCAGGGCCAGGCGCCCCCCCAATCGGAAGCCGATCACGCCGATCGGCGCCAGCACGCTGAAGACGGCGGGGATCGCACGGGACTGCAGCGGACTCCCGGCGAAGAAGGTCAGCGTGACGAGCAGCACCACCCCCATGCCCGTCACCCGGATGACCGCTCCGGCCTCCCGCAGGAGCGACCCTTCGCGCTGGGGCCGATAGAGCCCCTGGCCGCGGATCAGCAGCAGGAAGAGCGGCGTGATGGCGAGCAGCATGCCCGCATGCGCCTGCAAGCCCGGCGACGGTTCGGCCCAGCCCGCCTGGACGCACAGCCACCAGGCACCCAGCCAGGCGGCCGAGACCAGCGCGGCGTCGGCGACGACCAACAGCGTTCGGAACACTTCGCTGTAGCGATAGAGCAAGGCCCTTGGCCCCTCCCCCCGGCCCCGGGGACGTCCAGCTAGCCTACGCGATCGGCGTCCACCGCCTCGCGTAGATCGTCGAGGAAGGTGGGCATGGCCGAGATGACCCGGCTCCAGTTCGGGATCTGGGGCGCACCCATCGGGTCCCTCACGAAGTCGAGTCCGGCTGCCCGCAGCGCGCCGGAGAAGGTCTCGACCGCGACCTCCTCGGCGTGCCGATCGAAGAGCAGGCCGTTGAGCTTCGCATCGTCGCTGTAGCGGGCGATGGTGTCCTGGGCCGTGCGAACGTACGCCGCCATGAGGGTATTCAGGAAGCCCGCGTCGAACTCGACGCCGTAGCTCGCGAGGTTCCGGATCAGCGAGGCCGCGATGTCCACCACCATGCGATGGAGCCCGCGGCTGGCGTCGGCCTGGGACAGGTCCTGGTGCTTGTGGTCGTAGTTGGCGACCAGCTCCACCTGGGCCACCCGCTTGAGGGAGCAGTTCCGGAACACCTCGGCGAGCACGCCGACCTCGAGGCCCCAGTCGGCGGGAATCCGGTTCGCACGGACGAGGTCGCTCGTCATCGAGCACTCGCCGGACAGCGGGTAGCGGAACGACCCCAGGTACTCGAGCAGCGGCACGGGCCCGAGAACCGACTTCATGGCCTGCAGCAACGGGGTCATGAAGAGCCGGGTCACGCGGCCGTGCAGGCGGTCGCTGGTCCGGCTGTAGTAGCCCTTGGCGAACTCGTAGTTCATGTTCGGGTTCGCGGTGGGGAAGCAGAGTCGCGCCAGCAGCTCGCGGCTGTAGTCGCGGATGTCGCAGTCGTGCACGGCGATCACCCGCGAGCTCTGGTTCGCCAGCACGTACCCGTAGGCGAGCCAGGTCGCGCGGCCCTTTCCGTCGTCGCCCGGATCGAGCCCCTCGCTCCGCAATCGCGCCAGGAGCTTCCGGACCCGTGGACCGTCCGCCCAGACCACCGTGGGGGTCCCCACCTGGCAGTGGATGTCCTGGAACAGGCTCCGCATCTCCTCGTACTGCCCGCGGTCGGCCGCGCCGGACAGGCTGACGACGAGCTCGTTCAGGTACGGAACCCGGTGCAGCTCCTCGACGATGCCCTTCAGGGCAGGCCCGCGGAGCTCGGCGTGCAGGCACGGGAGCACCAGCGCGATCGGCCGCGAGCGGCTGTAGGCGAGCAGGTCCTGCTCGAGACGCTCGATGTCGGGACTGCCGAGGCGATGAAGTGTGGTGATTACACCAGACTGATGAAAGTCCGCCATCCGCGGGGAGGCTCGCACCCCGGGGAGCGACTCGCCACCCTGCCCGTCAGGCGTCCACGCCGCCCGCCATCTGCTCCAACAGCTCGAGCGCCCGGGGATCGATCTCGATGAACTCGAGCCCGATGTCCATGCTGAAGGCGTCGGTCTCCGTCGCCCAGACCACGCTACCCGTGGCGACGACGGTCTCCGAGCCGACGTTGAAGGTGACGCGGAGCTGGTCACCGAGGGCGATCTCGCAGCCCACCGCCTCGAAGCGGATGCCGCCCGAGGAGAGGTTCTTTCCGACGGCCAGCCGATCCGGCCGGTCGATCTCGGAGAACGAGATCACCTGGTCCGTGGCCAACCGTGCGTACTTCCTGCGCTCCGAGCCCCGCTCCGGCATGCGCCCCCTCTCGCGGGCTTCATCGGATCCCCGCGCGGGCTGCTTGAGAACGCGTCTCGAGCAGGGGCCGGAGCGCGCGGCGCCCTTCCGGGTCAGTCGAACAGCTGGAGCTGCCGGTCGTCGGGCCGCGGGCCCAGGAGCGCCAGGCTGACCCCCAGGAGCCTCACCGCCCGGGACCCGGCGTCCGTCTTGTCCAGCAGGTCCACGGCCAGCGGGTAGATGTCGGCGGGCGCGGACACCGGAGCCCGGAGGGTCTTCGTGCGGGTGGTCATCTGCTGGTCCTCGTAACGGACCTTGATGGACACCCGGCGGCTGCACAGCGTCTGCTCGCTCAGCGCCTCGCCGAGGCGCTGGGCGAGCTGCTGGAGCTGCTCCCACAGCACGCCCCGGTCGGGCTCCGCGGGGCGGAAGGTGTGCTCGCGGCTCAGGCTCCGGGGATGGCGACGGCCACGCACCACCGAGTCGGCGTCGCCGGCAGCCAGCTCGAGGATGCGCAGGCCGTGGTTTCCCAGCGCTCTCTCGACGTCTGCCTTCTCCAGCCGCAGCAGGTCGCCGACCGTCCGGGCGCCGAGCTCGGCCAGGGTCTCGAGCGTCTTCGGGCCCACGCCGGGAAGCCGTGACACGGGCAGCGGTGCCAGGAAGTCGGCCTCGCCGCCATGGGCGATGCGAAAGCTGCCACCCCGCGGAGCCTCCTCGGCGGCGAGCCGCGCGAGGAACTTCGAAGGCGCGATGCCCAGGTGGAGCGGCAGGCCGAGCGTCTCACGCACGCGGCCGACCAGTCG
>JANQSB010000691.1 GCA_028284295.1 Myxococcota bacterium
CGCCACGGCCGGGATCGCGCTCTTCGCGCTGGGCAGCGTGCTATTCGCCGCTCAGGAGCTCGTCCTCGGTCGCTTCGCTCTTCTCTCGGATCACCCCGAGCTGACAGGCGACATGCGAGGCGCCATCACGCACATCGTCATCGTCAGCTACCTGGTCGCCGCCTTCGCCTACTACGAGCAGGTCCGGGACGAGGTCACCGGGAGCCTCGGAGCGGCGATTCCCGCGAAGGACCGGGTCCCGCCACGCAAGGGCCCCGAGCTCGCCTTGTGGGGCCTGGCTGGAGTGCTCGTGGCCGCGGCCGCGTCGACCTGGCTCGGCCCCGGCCCGGCCTCGTACCGCCCGGCGGACTGGACCCCCGAGACCGCCTGGCACCGGGTCCTGGGCCTGGCGATCGGCTTCAGCTGCTCCCGCCTCTTCGCCCTGATCATCGACGAGTCCGGGCGCTTCTCGAGCCTGGCTCGCGGGCTGCCGGAGATCGACCTGCTCGCGCCCGAGCGACTGGCACCCTTCGTGCGACTCGGCATGACCGGAGCGCTGCTCGCGATCGGCACCGTCGCCACCTTCGGCCTCTTCCTCGTCGACGTCGGCTACCTGGCGCTGGTCGGCAGCCTGCTCGTGGCGGCCCTGGGCGTCGGCGCCTTCGCACTCTTCCTGCCGCTCCGAGGACTGCGCGAGCGCATCCACCGCGCGAAGCAGGACGAGCTTCGCTGGTGCCGCGAACGCCTGCATCACGCGCGGGACGGGCTGCGGGCGGGTCGCTCGACGGGAGAGCTCGAAGAGCTCGTCGCCTGGGAGGCTCGCATCGAGGCCGTGCCCGAGTGGGCGATCGACTCTTCCACGCTCACCCGCTTCGCCCTCTACCTGCTGATCCCACTGGGCTCGTGGGCGGGCGGGGCACTCGTCGAGCGGATGATCGACAGCCTGCTCGACTGAATCGCGCGAGGCGCGAGGCCGCGTTCGTTCGCGGGCCGAGGCGAGGGAGATCGTGGAAGGACTCTTCGATACACACCGGGATCGCGTGCGGCCCGAGTGGATCGACTACAACGACCACTTCAACATGGGCTTCTACCTGGTGGCCTTCGACCTGGCGACGGACGCCTGGCTCGAGCACATCGGTCTCGGTCCCGGACAGAAGCAGAGCCTGGGCGTCACCACCTTCACGCTGGAGGCTCACGTCAACTACCTGCGCGAGCTGCGCCGGGACGCGCCCCTGCGCTTCACCACGCAGCTGCTCGGCTTCGACGAGAAGCGCATCCACTACATCCACCAGATGTTCCACGAGGAAGAGGGCTTCCTGGCAGCCACCAACGAGCTGATGTCGCTGCACGTCTCGGAGCAGACCCGGCGCGCGGCGCCCATGGCCGCCGCCGTCCAGGAGCGGCTTGCCGAGATCCTGGCCGTGCATCGAACGATCGATCCACCGGCGCAGGCCGGGCGCTCCATCGGACTGCAAATGAAGACATAAATATCTGAAATATATGGCTATTCTCTTATTTCAGACTTTTTCGGTCCCCTATTTACAGAACCGATTTGGTCCGATATTCTCGGGCGCTCCATCCCCTCCAGGAGCCGCGCGTGTTTCGCCTCAGCAAGGGCACCGACTACGGAATCCGGATCCTCGCCCACCTCGCGCGCGGTGAGGCGGACCGGGAGGGCGTGGACGCCGAGACCCGCAACGCCCGTGAGGTCGCCGAGACGCTGAACCTCCCGACGCCCATGGTCAGCAAGGTGATGAAGTCGCTGGCCCGAAGTGGGCTGCTCGAGTCCCATCGCGGCGCCAAGGGCGGCTTCCGCCTGGCCCAGCGGACCGAGGATCTGGGCGTGGCCGACATGGTCACGGCCCTGGAGGGCCCGGTCGCGCTCACCGAGTGCCAGATCGGCCCCTCCGTGTGCGCCCACGAATCCAGCTGCCACGTGCAGGGTCCCTGGGCGGTCATCAACCGCGCGGTCCAGGCCACCCTCTCCACGGTCACCCTCGCGGACCTCATCAACCCGCAGTTTCCCACGAGCCACTTCCAGCTCGCGAACGCGCAGATGATCGCCAACGCCCCGCACTCCAAGACCTACGAGCAGAAGCTCCAATCCCAGGTGGACCCGTCATGAGCGAAGCACCCGAATCCGAACAGTCGCAGCTCGAGAGGCTCGCGAGCTCCGAGTACAAGTACGGATTCGTCACGGACATCGATACCGACCAGGCACCGCCCGGGCTGAACGAGGACGTGGTCCGGCTGATCTCGGCCAAGAAGAAGGAGCCGAAGTGGCTCCTGGACTTCCGCCTGAAGGCGCTGGCGCGCTTCCAGGAGATGCTCGAAGAGGAGACCGAGCCGACCTGGGCGAAGGTCTCCTATCCGAAGATCGACTATCAGGACATCATCTACTACTCGGCTCCGAAGCAGCAGCCCGCCCTCGAGAGCCTCGACGAGGTCGACCCGGAGCTTCGCCGGACCTACGACAAGCTCGGGATCTCCATCGAGGAGCAGAAGCGGATCTCGGGCGTGAAGGTCGCCGTCGATGCGGTCTTCGACAGCGTCTCCGTCGCGACCACCTTCAAGGCCGAGCTCGAGAAGCAGGGAATCATCTTCGGCTCCTTCACGGACGCCGTGCACGAGCACCCGGAGCTCGTGAAGGAGTATCTGGGCTCGGTGGTCCCGTACTCGGACAACTTCTTCGCCACCCTCAACTCGGCGGTCTTCACCGACGGCTCCTTCGCCTACGTGCCGAAGGGGGTGCGTTGTCCGATGGAGCTCTCCACCTACTTCCGGATCAACGCCGCCGGAACCGGACAGTTCGAGCGAACCCTGGTGATCGCCGACGAGGGCTCCTACGTCTCCTATCTCGAAGGCTGCACGGCGCCACAACGCGACGAGAACCAGCTGCATGCGGCGGTCGTCGAGCTGGTCGCCCTGGACGACGCCGAGATCAAGTACTCGACGGTCCAGAACTGGTACCCCGGCGACGAGAACGGCGTCGGGGGCATCTACAACTTCGTCACGAAGCGAGGCGCCTGCCGGGGCGCACGCTCGAAGATCTCGTGGACCCAGGTCGAAACGGGCTCGGCCATCACCTGGAAGTACCCCAGCTGCCTGCTGCAGGGTGACGACTCGGTGGGCGAGTTCTACTCCGTCGCCATGACGAATCGCCGGCAGCAGGCCGATACCGGCACCAAGATGATCCACCTCGGCAAGAACACCCGGTCCACGATCATCTCCAAGGGGATCTCGGCGGGGAAGGGCGAGCAGTCCTACCGCGGGCTGGTGAAGATCGGGCCCCGCGCGGAAGGTGCCCGCAACTACAGCCAGTGCGACTCCCTGCTGCTGGGCGACGAGTGCGGCGCGCACACCTTCCCCTACCTCGAGGTCAAGAACCCCAGCGCCACCGTCGAGCACGAGGCCACCACCTCGAAGATCGGCGAGGACCAGCTCTTCTACTGCCGCCAACGCGGCATCTCCGAGGAGGACGCGATCTCGATGATCGTGAACGGCTTCTGCAAGGAAGTCCTCTCGGAGCTCCCGATGGAGTTCGCCGTCGAGGCGCAGGCCCTGCTCGGCGTCAGCCTCGAAGGCTCGGTGGGCTGAACGCCCATCTCGCCGTTCGCGAACGCACCCGCAACCCCGGAGTCCCACCGTGCTCGAGATCAAGAACCTCCACGCATCCACCGCCGGAACCCCCATCCTCAAGGGCATCGACCTGTCCGTGGCCCCCGGCGAGATCCACGCGGTCATGGGGCCCAACGGCTCGGGCAAGAGCACCCTCGCGAACGCCCTCTCGGGCCGTCCGACCACCGAGGTCACCGCCGGCGAGATCCTCTTCGAGGGCCGCGACCTGACCGGGATGGAGCCGGAGACCCGCGCCTGCGAGGGGATCTTCCTGGCCTTCCAGTACCCCGTCGAGATTCCCGGGGTCGGCAACAACTACTTCCTGAAGGCCTCGGTGAACGCCGTGCGCGAGCATCGCGGGGAGACCGCTCTCGATGCCATGGACTTCCTGTCCCTGGTCCGCGAGAAGATGAAGCTGGTCCACATGCCCGACGAGCTCATGAACCGGCCCATCAATGCGGGCTTCTCGGGCGGTGAGAAGAAGCGCAACGAGGTCCTGCAGATGCTGCTCCTCGAGCCCAAGCTCTGCATCCTCGACGAGACGGACTCCGGTCTCGACATCGACGCGCTGCGGGAGGTCGCCGAAGGCGTGAACGCCCTCCGCTCACCCGACCGCTCGATGCTGATCATCACCCACTACCAGCGCCTGCTCGACTACATCGTGCCCGACAAGGTGCACGTGCTCTCCGACGGACGGATCGTCCGCTCGGGCGACAAGGACCTGGCTCTCGAGCTCGAAGAGAAGGGCTACGGCTGGATCGAGTCGGAGCTCGCTTCGAACCCGGCAGCGAGCGACGCCCGGGCCGAGGGCGTGCGCGGATGAGTCGCGAGAACCCCGTGTACCGATCCCGGATCGAGCACTACCGGGAGCTCCAGCAGCGCTTCTCGGGCGCGCGTTCGGGCGACCCGGCCTGGCTCCGCGGGCTGCGCGACGAGTCGATCGCCCACTTCGCCGAGCGCGGCTTCCCGAGCACGCGCCTGGAGGAGTGGCGCTACACGAACGTCGCCGCCATCGCGGGGTCGGACTTCGAGCTGGACGGCGACGCCACTGAGATCGAGATCGAGGAGGCGAGCGGGAGCCCGGGAGTCCGCTCGCTGAAGGATGCCCTCGCGAGCGACGCCGACTCGGTCCGAGCCCGACTGGCCCGGGCGCCCGAGGCCAAGGACCGGTCCTTCGCCCAGCTGAACAGCGCCTTCCTGTCCGACGGTGCCGTGGTCTCCCTCGCCGCCAAGGAGGTGGCCGAAGCTCCCATCCAGCTCCGCGTGCCGCCCACCCGCGCGGGCGCGATCCGGCTGCCGCGACTGCTCGTGGAGCTCGCGCCCGAGAGCCGTGCCACCCTGGTCCTCGTCTGCGGAGGCGGCGCCGGGCTCACGAACCTGGTGGCCGACTTCGAGGTGGGCGCCAACGCCTCCCTCGAGATCGTCCTCCTGCAAGCGAGTGACGAGCCGGGCTTCCAGGTCACGAATCTCTCGGCGCGGCTGGGTCGGGACGCGCGCTTCCGCTCCCACACCCTCAGCGCGGGAGGCACCCTGGTGCGCAACGACCTCGACGTCGTGCTCGCGGGCGAGGGCTCCGAGTGCCACCTGCGCGGCCTCTTCCTCGGCCGCGAACAGGGCCTGGTCGACAACCACAGCTCGGTCGACCACGCCGTGCCGCACTGCAGCAGCCACGAGCTCTACAAGGGCATCCTCGCCGACCGCGCCAAGGGGGTCTTCCGGGGGCGCGTTCTGGTGCGCCCCGACGCGCAGAAGACCGACGCCACCCAGTCGAACCCGAACCTGCTCCTGGGTGCGGGCGCCGAGATCGACACCAAGCCCCAGCTCGAGATCTACGCGGACGACGTCAAGTGCTCGCACGGGGCCACCGTCGGCCAGCTCGAGCCGGACGCGCTCTTCTACCTGCAGAGCCGGGGCATCGGTCGGGACGAAGCCCGCCGCATGCTGCTGCGAGCCTTCGCGAGCGAGATCCTGGAAGCGCTGCCGGAGGACTCGGCGCGCGACGCGATGGACTCGCGGCTCGACGCCCTGCTCGCGAGTGCCGGAGACGAGTCGTGAGCGCCGCCCCCCAGACGGGAGCGCGGCTGGACGTCGAGGCGGTCCGCAAGGACTTCCCGATCCTGTCGCAGCACTTCCGCGGCAAGCCCCTCGTCTACTTCGATACGGCGGCCAGCTCCCAGAAGCCCCAGGCGGTGATCGACGCCCTCGTCGACTTCTACAGCCGCGGCTACGCGAACATCCATCGCGGACTCTACGAGCTCTCGGTGAACGCGACGCGGGACTTCGAGGCGGCTCGCGAGAAGGTCCGGGCCTTCCTGGGCGCCGGCGACGCCCGGGAGATCGTCTTCGTCCGCAACGCCACCGAGGCCATCAACCTGGTGGCCATGAGCTGGGGAAGGCAGGAGATCTCGGCCGGCGACGAGATCGTGATCTCCGCCATCGAGCACCACGCCAACATCGTCCCCTGGCAGCAGCTCTGCCTGGAGAAGGACGCGCGATTGCGCGTCATCCCGGTCGACGATCGCGGCGAGCTCGAGCTCGACGCCTTCCGCGACCTGCTCTCGGACCGGACGAAGCTGGCCGCCGTCACCCACGTCTCGAACGCGCTCGGGACGGTC
>JANQSB010000699.1 GCA_028284295.1 Myxococcota bacterium
GATCCGACTCCCCCCACGCGGAGCACGTGAAGGAGAGCGCCTCCCGCGAGACGCGCCGCGCCGCCGGCCGCGCCCACGCCGTCCGCAGCGCCGTCCGGACGCGCTACGGGAGCTTCGGCCTCGAGCGCATCGGCGGCGACGAGGCCCTCGAGGTCCGGGTCCGGGAGGCCGAAGAGATCTCCGTGGCGTCGCTCGTGACCCAGCTGGGCCAGGAGGTCGAGGACGCCCTCCAGAAGGGCTGATCGCACGGCCAGGCCGGGCGACCCGATCCCTGGGAGACCGGAGACCCCGTGAAGATCCTGCGCGCCATCCTGCTCGCCCTGCTCGCCTCCTTCGTCTTCGGACTGGGCGTCGGCACCTGGCTGCGCGTCCAGATGGAGACCCCGGAGCGCTACTTCATCGGCGCCAACCCGGAGAGCTCGGAGGCAGCGCGGCCGGCGTAGCGCCCTCCCACCGAAGTCGAAGCGCAGCTTCCGGCGCAGGGCTACAGAAGCCCCGACGAAGCTCCCTGCATGCTGCCCTCGACCAGGCGACCCTTCTCGATCTTGAGCGGCTGGGCGAGCTTGCGTTGCGGCGTGTAGAAGACGGAGCCGCCGAACATCTCGTCCACCGTCCGGCGTCCCCAGCCGCACCAGACGTTCGGGTTGGGATTCAGCGGGTTGTCGGCGCTGTTGTCCCAGACGCCCACGAACTCCACCTTCGTGCCCTTCGGCGCGGGCAGCGGCTCCGCCAGGTAGTAGTAGCGCTGCCAGGCGAAGCGGTAGCGGGGCAGGTCGAACACCTTCTCCGTGCGTCCGTCCGGGTAGTGGAAGAGCACCTGGGCTGCCTTGCCGCGCAGGTGCATGTGGATCCGGAAGTGGGAGACCAGGGCGGCCTCCGGCAGGAAGGTGTGCTTCCGATGCTCGTAGTGGGAATCCCGCGGCGGGATCTTGATGTCGGTCATCTGCACGCCGACGTGCTTCTGCAGGCTGTCCACCGTTCCGTCCGCGAAGTAGACGCCGAGCTGCATCCGCTCGTTCCGCTTCTCCTTGGTGGGACCGAAGTGGGTGCGGGAGGCGACGCGCGCACCCTTCGGAATCAGGAGCGCCTGGCCCTCGGGCAGCGGCTCGGTGAGGAAGCCGGGGAACCAGGTGAAGAGGGCGCGCCTGGGCGGGACGTGGTCGAAGCTCTTGCCGTTCCGCGGGACCTTGTGCTCCGGGTTCCAGAGGAACTGGGTCGAGTGGTGCACCGCCTTCTTCGACTCCGTGCGCAGGTGCAGCGCCTTCACCCAGGTGTCGTCGGGGAACACGTAGTCGGTCACGAAGGTGATGTGCTGGTCCTTGAAGTTGCGCGGCGGGCTGTGCCGCGGGAAGTCGATCACGAGATCGGGCTCGCCCAGGGGCCAGGGCGAATCGGGCCAGTCCACCGGAGCCGGCGCCAGCGCGGGATCTCCTTCGGGAGCCCCGGCGGCGACCCAGTCGTGGATCAGGTCCTTCTCGTCGTCGCTCAGGCGAAGGTCGCCGCGGAAGTAGTCGGCCGGCCCGTCCGCGTAGAAGGGCGGCATGTTTCCCATCTCGATGGAGACGCCGATCAGCCCCGCCCAGGTCTGCGCGTCCTGGTAGCTGACGAGCGACATCGGTGCGATCTGGCCGGGCCGGTGGCACGACTGGCACTTGCTCTGGAGGATCGGGGCGATGTGCTCCGAGTAGGTGGGCGGCGGTCCGCAGCCCAGCGCCAGGGCGAGCACGCCTGGCAGGGCCAGACCGGGGAGGGATCGCCATCGAAGCCGCGAAGAGAACACGGGGCCATTCTGACACAGAGCGATCCGGCGGGACAAGCAGGCGCGGACGTCCGGCCGGCAGGCGCTACCACGCGAGCGTGTCGGGCAGGAATTCGGCCACCAGGTCCTCGTAGTAGGAGCGCAGACCGGGCAGGTCGGGCCGCTCGGGCTGCTTGGAGTAGAGGTCGTAGCGATTGAAGTCGCGCACGTGCTCGAAGAGCCGCCGATCGTCGGCGTTCATCAGGAAGCCGTAGGCGCCTTCTCGGTGGGCGGCGTAGAAGGAGTGGTAGCGGACGATCGCGAGCGCCTCGTCGCGCAGGTGCTCCCGCAGCACGTGGTAGAGGTACTCGTCGTGTCCCCAGGACATCCGCACCTTCCCGAGTCCGCAGCCGCGCTCGTAGATGCCGGTCTCGCTTGCGTATTCGGCCACCGCTCGATCCGGGTTGGCCGCGAAGAGCTCGGAGTGCACGATGCGGTCGGAAAACGCGCAGCCGACCGGGAAGGTGTCCCCGACCACGGCCCACTGGGGCTCGCCGAACAGGCAGAGCACCTTGCCGAGATCGTGGACGAAGCCCGTGAGGACCAGCCAGCGGGGCCTGCCGTCGGCGCGCAGGGCTTCGGCCGTCTGCAGGGCGTGGTCGATCTGGGGCAGGGACAGGTCGGGGTCGCTGTCGTCGACGATCCCGGCCAGCGCTTCGACGGCCTCCCACACCCCCATGCGACGCTTGCGCAGCGGCAGGTACTCGCGCCGCTTGGCCTCGACGAAGGCGAAGGTCTGGCGCGCGTGGTTCAGGGCATAGAAGTCGCGCACCCCGCCCCGGCAGTCGGCTGCCTGGAAGTCGCGGTAGCGGCGGGCCGTCTCCATGTGCCAACCGTACGCGACCTGGAACGGTGTCGCCGCCAGGAGTCTCGCTGCGCTTCCGCCGGCTCAGCGCTCCCGCGGACTCCAGGGGACGTCTTCGCGGCCCGCCCGTCGGTTCTCCACCCGGGCCATCACGAAGAGCAGGTCCGAGAGACGGTTCAGGTAGCGCAGGGAGAGCCCGCCCAGCGGCTCCCGCGAGTCCAGGGCGACGGCCATGCGCTCCGCCCGGCGGCACACCGTCCGGGCCACGTGAAAGGCCGCGGCCGCCGGCGTCCCACCCGGGAGCACGAAGTTGGCGAGGGGCTCGAGCTCGCCCTCGAGCCGGTCGATCTCGCGCTCCAGGACGTCCACGTCGGCTTCTCCCACCTCGGGGATCTTCGCCTTCTCGCGGTGGGCGCGGTCCGGCGTCGCGAGGAAGGAGCCGAGGTCGAAGAGCGCGCTCTGGATGGTCTGGCCCAGGGAGACGAAGTCCTCATGGTCGCTCTGCGCCAGCGCCGCGCCGAGGCTGGCGTTCAGCTCGTCGACCTGGCCGTAGGCCTCGACGCGCAGGTGCTCCTTGCGGACGCGCTCCCCCCCGAAGAGGTCGGTCTCGCCGGAGTCGCCGCGGCGGGTGTAGATCTTCACGCGTTCAGGAGCCCGCGAACTCTTCCCGCACGAGGCGCTCGAGCTCGGCGTCGGTCAGCGCCCGGCCCCCGGTGGCGGTGTCGTGCGGCACCGACGGGGCGTCCGAGGCCGCCCGGGCACCCTCGCGACCGCGAGCCAGACGGAAGATCGCGAACGCGACCAGGGGACCGCCGAGCAGGAAGCCCCCGATCGGGATCGCATACGCGGAGATTCCCCAGCCGCCCTCGGCCTTGGGCGCGGAGAGCAGCACGTCCCCGAAGCGCTCGTAGAGCTGCGCCTCCAGCTCCTCCTGGGTCTGACCGGCCGCGGCCTGGAACAGGATCCACTGGCGCAGCTGATCGGCCTGCGGGCTCGGACACGCAGCCAGGGTCCGGCCCGGGCAGAAGGGACTCATCAGATCGTGAGCCAGCGAGTAGGCCCAGGCCGGGGGACCGCTGGCTCCGCTCCCCGAAGCGTCGTCCGACAGGCCCTGACCGGTCGCCGGGCCCGCGAAGGCGCAGAGGAGCAGCGCGCCACCGAGAGCCGCCAGTCGTCGCAGCGTCGCGCGCATGCTCACACGTCCCACCGCAGCTGCACCTCGGAGCGTCGTTCCGGGCTCTGCGCCCGAACCTCGTGACGCGCCGGCTCGGCAACCACCTGCGATCCCGGCGGCACCGACTCGGTGAGCCACACGTTGCCGCCGATCACACTGCCGGTCCCGATCACGGTGTCGCCCCCCAGGATGGTGGCGCCCGCGTAGATCGTGACGTCGTCCTCGACGGTCGGGTGCCGCTTCTGACCGCGCAGGGTCGACGAGTCACGCAACGAGGCCGCGCCCAGGGTAACACCCTGGTAGATGCGCACCCGATCCCCCACCTCGGCGGTCTCGCCGATCACGACACCGGTCCCGTGATCGATGAAGAAGTGCCGACCCAGCGTGGCCCCGGGGTGGATGTCGATGCCCGTGCGGTCGTGGGCGTACTCGCTCATGATGCGAGGCAGCAGCGGCACGCCCAGGAGATACAGCTCGTGGGCGATGCGGTGGATCGAGAGCGCCCGCAAGGTGGGATACGCGAGGATGATCTCCTGCAGGCTTCGGGCGGCGGGATCTCCCTCGTAGGCGGCCTCGAGATCGTCGGCGGCCATGGCCCGGATGGCGGCCAGCCGGTCCACGAAGGCCAGCGCCAGATCGGCCGCGCGCGCGCCCTCCGGCAGCTCGACCTGCTCGAGCAGCTGCTCGAGCCGCTCGGCCAGCACCGGAACCTCGGAGCGCAGCACCGAGCGGTCGCTCTCGAAGCGGATCAGTCGATCGGCACGCTGCACCCACTCCACGGCCTCGGACGGGTCGAGGATCCCCGGGCAGACCGCCTGGGAGATGGCGTCCTGGCCGCAGGCGGAGAGCGCCTTGATGCTCTGCTCGAAGATCTCGCGCGCGCTTCGTCGGGGTCCGGCCACCGGGGCCGCATCGGACGCCCGGTCCGCGGACTTCGCGTCTGCTGCCATTGTCGACTCCTGACTCTCGGGGGGGCTCCGTCCGCAGACGGGCCCCTCCAGGCGCCCCCTGGAACGGCAGCAAGCTTAGCAGGACCGCATGCACCCCGGGGTGCGACCCCTATACTCGACACGACTCGACGTCGACCGGGGGGATCGCTTGGCCGAGCTGTACAGCCACTCGCGCCTGAAGTGCTTCGAGAACTGCCCCAAGCAGTTCCACTTCCGCTACGTGCTGAAGCTCCCCCAGGAGAGCGAAGGTGTCGAGGCGTTCGTGGGCAATCGCGTCCACGAGGTGCTCGAGCGGCTCTATCTCTTCGTCGGGCGCGAGATGATCCCCTCCCTGCCCCAGGTCCTGCATCGCTACGAGCAGTGCTGGGACGCCGAGTACGACCCGGAGCGCGTCCGGATCGTGAAGGAGGGGACCCCCCTCTCCTTCTACCGCGAGCTCGGCGCACGCTGCCTCGAGCAGTACTACCGCCGTCACTATCCCTTCGATGCCGACGAGACCCTCGGCATCGAAGAGCGTGTCGAGTTCGCGCTCGACGAGGCCGGCGACTACCGCGTGCAGGGCATCATCGACCGGATCTCCCGCACCGCCGACGGCACCACCCGCATCATCGACTACAAGACCGGCAACTGGGTGCCGGACCAGAAGACCCTCGACGCCGACCGGCAGCTGGCTCTCTACCAGCTGGGACTGGCCGAGCGCTTCGGTCCGGACCGCCCGGTCGAGCTCGTCTGGCACTACCTGGCCCGGGGCGTCACCCGTCGCTCGAGCCGCAGTCCCGAGCAGCTGGCGGCCCTCAAGCAGCAAACGGTGGCCCGCATCGACGAGATCCGCGCGGAGACCGAGTTCCTGCCGAAGAAGAACTCCCTGTGCGACTGGTGCGAGTTCCGCTCGGTGTGTCCGGCCTGGAATCCGCACGCCCTGCCCCCGCGCCGACCCGAGCGGCGCCGCGCGCCGACCCCGGCCCCGGAGCCCGCGGCCGGCGACCCCGAGCAGCTCTCCCTCATCTGAACTCGCCGCTGGCATCTGAGTGCGCGGCTCGCGCGTCCATCGCCGACGGTCACCGCGCGCCGCGCTACGGTCTCGGCATGGGCCTGCAGATCGAGCGAATCCCCACCCTCTCGGACAACTACACCTACCTGGTCATCTGCGACGCGACCCGCGAGGCCGCCGTCGTCGACGCTCCGGAAGCCGCCCCCGTGGTCGCGCGCGTGGAGGAGACCGGTGCCCGGGTGACGAAGATCCTCTCGACCCACCATCACCCCGACCACGCCATGGCGAATCCGGAGCTCGCCGCGAAGTACGGCGTGCCCGTCTACGGACACGTCTCCGACGCCCAGCGGCTGGCGGGCTTCACCGACGGCGTGGACGAGGGTGACACGGTGAGCGTCGGCAACGAAACGGCTCGGGTGCTCTTCATTCCCAGCCACACTACGGGACACATCGCCTACGTGTTCGACGACGCGAAGGCCCTCTTCAGCGGGGACATGCTCTTCGCCGGCGGCTGCGGGCGGCTCTTCGAGGGCACCGCCGAGATGATGTACACGGCCCTGTGCGAGAAGCTCTCCGCGCTGCCCGACGACATGCAGGTGTACTGCGGGCACGAGTACACCGAAGGGAACCTGCGCTTCGCGGCCCACGTCGAGCCCGAGAACACCGACGTGTCCGAGAAGCTCGAGTGGGCGCAGAAGCGGCGCGCGAACGCCGCGCCCGACTGGCACGACGCCACGCCCGCCGAGATGACGATCCCGTCGACGATCGGTGACGAGAAGAAGACCAACCCCTTCATGCGCTCGCCCGACGCCGCCGAGCTGGGGCGACGGCGGACCCTGAAGGACTCCTTCTAGGCTCGAACGGAGAGCCCGTGCGTTCCCGTACCCGCTCCGAAGCGGGGCGAGGCTCCGGCCCTCCGGACGAGAGCCTCGTCTCGACGATCGACCATCGCGTCGGCTTCCACGAGACCGACGCGATGGGCATCGTGCACCACAGCAACTACCTGCGCTTCTGCGAGCAGGCGCGGGTGCAGTGGCTGGAAGACCACGACCAGCCCTACACCGCCTACATCGACCTGGGTCTGCACTTCGCGGTCACGGGCGTGCAGCTCGAATACCTGCGGCCCGCGCGCTTCGACGACCGCCTGCGCGTGAGCACCTGGCTCGAAGCCGTGCGCGGCGCGTCCCTGCGGATGGGCTATCGGATCACGCGCGACGACGAGCTGCTGGTGACGGGCGCCACCGAGCACGCGGCGGTCGACGAGGAAGGGCGGGTGCGCCGCATCCCGCGGGAGCGACGGGAGAAGCTCAAGCAGCGGTTGGGCTAGGAGACCCGGGGCGGGGTCTCAGCCCCGCCGGCTCAGCCACGCGACGAGCTGACGCACGCGGTCGCCGAAGGTCCGCTCGCTCCAGGCGGTGACGCGCTGGATCGCCTCGAGGGCGTCTCCCTGTCCGGGCCAGTGCGACCGCACGACGTCGGGGTGGACCTGGTTGAGCATGCGCGACAGCACGGCGCCGACGACGATCAGGTCGTCGACCAGTCCGATCGGTCCCATCAGGAGCGCCGGCATCAGGTCGATGGGGGAGAGCAGATAGGCGGCGCCGGCAACGGCGAGGGTCTTCGAAGCCAGGGGCACCCGGTCGTCCCGCAGCAGGCGGAAGAGCAGCACGGCCAGGTCCGGCAGCAGCAGCAGCATGTCCCGCAGGCCCGACGGATCGCCGGGGTCGGCTTCGATCACCTGGGAGCGAAGCCGGTCGTACAGGCGACGCTCGCGCGGGTTGAGCCCGATCACGACGGGCGCTTCCGCGCTCACGGCGCCCCCCCCGGCCGGCCCAGCAGGCCCACCACCGGCGCGCCGTCGGCGGTGGTCAGCTGCAGCCCGAGCAGCGCAGCGACGGTCGGGGCCACGTCGATCTGGCTGAGCTGCGGCACGCGCACCCCGGGACGCACCCCCGCTCCCCAGGCCACGAAGCCGACCTCGCTGCCCTGCAGGTTCGGGAGGTAGCCGCCGAGCCCACGGCGATCCGTTGCCCGCACGATCGGACCCCTTGGGCCCTTGCCGATGCCGAAGCCCGACAGCCCCTCGAGCCCGAACCAGGCCTCGGGGTCGCCTTCCAGGCGAAGCAGCTCGGCCGCCGGCACCACCCGGAAGGCACGGGTGCGACCGGCCTCCTCCTCGAGCGCCCGCCGCGCCAGCAGGGCGTCGCCCTCGCTCTCGGCGTACACCACGGCCGCGCCGCCGTAGCTGCGGACGAAGGCGTCCCAGCGGGCGATGCCGGGGCCCAGGTGCATCGGGGGAAGCGTGATGAGGCCGACCTTCTCCAGGACCACGTTCGGATACACGACCGAGTGTACCGGGAAGAGCGCACGGTCTCCGACGACCACCAGCGCCGTCGAGTCGGCGATTCCGGCGGCGTCGAAGCACTCGACCAGGCGACCCAGGGCGTCGTCGACGCGCTGCAGCCCGAGGCGCGCCCCGTCACTGCCCGGTCCGTCGCGCGCCAGGGCCGTTCCGCTCTGCTCGAAGGCCAGCAGCCACAGCCCGGGGGTGACGGGCTGGGCGGCGATCTCGCAGGCGAGCTTCTCGACCAGCTCGTCGCGCAGGATCGTGCTCGGCCACGGCAGCTGCGGGAGGTTCTCGTCGATGCGCTTCAAGCGGTCCAGGATCCAGGGGCTGGCCTCCCCCGACAGCAGCTCGTACCACGTGCCCTCGGGCTCGCGCTCGGGCACGCCCATGTCGGGAAGCAGCAGACGCACGTCGGCGCCCCGGGTGAGCGGCCAGTTCAGCGAGGTCACCGGCTTGCCGGCGGCCTGGGCGACGCGCCAGATGGGCGTCCCGCGGATCCGACTCTCGCGCGCGATCCCGCGAACGTGCAGGCCCTGGGGCCCCATGATCTCGTCGCCCAGCACCATGTGCCGACTCGGCCGCAGTCCCGTCGCCAGGGTCGCGTGGACCGGATACGGTGCCGCCGGCAGCACCGGCGTCATGCCGTTCGCGTAGGCTCCCATGGCCGCCAGACGCGCCAGGTTCGGCATCAGCACGCCCTGGGTGCGGACGATTCCGGTGCCCCCGCCCCCATAGTGGCTGGGATGCAGGCCGGCGATGGAGATCAGCACCACGCGAGCGGCTGCCTGGGAGGGATCCGAACGCTCGATCGCCTTGCTGGCCTGCGGCCCCCCGACGCCCGGGGAGCTGCCGCCGCCTGCACAGCCGAGTCCCAGGGACAGCAGCCACGCCGCCGTCCACCCGATCGCCACACCCACCCGGACGCGGGCTCGGCTCAACGGAAGATCCCCTTGCCGGCCGCGCGTCGCTCCTCGCGGCCGCGGTCGAACATGCTGTGGATGGCGTCGCGCACCACGTCGACGTGCTTCTGGATCGCCGCGTCCTCGTCCGAGGGATCGCCCTCGAAGCGCAGCGGCTCGCCGAAGTAGAAGCGGTACTTCACCGGCAGCGGCAGGAGTCCGAGCGGCCCCAGCAACGGAAAGGTCGGCGTGATCGGTGCCGCCGGTGCGCCCACGAGCCGCGCCAGCGACTGCACGTTCGCCAGTCCCGGGTTCTGCTCCTCCGAGCCGACCAGTGCCACGGGGACGATCGGCGTGTCCGTGGCGAGCGCGAGCCGCAGGAATCCCAGGCCGAAGCGCTGCAGCTGGTAGCGCTGGGCGTACAGCTTGTTCATCCCCCGCACGCCTTCCGGGAAGACCATCACGCACTCCCCCGCCTCCAGCATCCGGATGCAGTTCTCGGGCGTTCCGACCATCGAGCCCATGCGCGCGGCGGCCTCGCTGACGAAGGGCAGCCGCGACACCCAGTACTCGGCCATGGGCCGGGCCAGCCGGGGCGGCGTGGCCTCGAGCAGCATGGACATGGAGAGCATCATGCCGTCGAAGGGCAGCTGGCCCGCGTGGTTGCAGATGAGCAGCACACGGCCTTCGGGCACCCGCTCGATGTCGTGGTTCTCGACCCGGAAGTAGTGCTTGTAGAGCAGCGCCGAAGGGAGCGATGCGCGGCGCAGGGTGGCGGGATGGAAGCCGTAGCGATCGAACCCGTAGTCGTTCAGCTCGACGGGGATGCCGTCCACCCTGCGCCGCGCATCGCTCCCTTCGGCGCTGCTCTACAAGCACTACTTCCGGGTCGAGAACCACGACATCGAGCGGGTGCCC
>JANQSB010000704.1 GCA_028284295.1 Myxococcota bacterium
CGAAGCGGAGCCGGCCCCACCGCGGGCTACCCACCCGAAAGCACCGGAGCGGAGCGGGCCCCACCGCGGCTACCCACCTCCGAGCACCGAAGCGGAGCCCGGCCCTACCGCGGCTACCGAACCCCGCAGCACCGGAGCCCCGCGAGCTAGACCAGCAGCCGGTGGACCCGGGAGTCCTCGGTCAGCTCCGGATGGAAGGTGCAGGCCAGCCGGTTGCCCTGGCGCACCAGCACCGGCTCTCCTTCCACCCGGGCCAGCACCTCCACGCCTTCACCCAGCTCCGCGAGCCGGGGCGCCCGGATGAACACGCATCGCATCCCCGCGAAATCCCCCGAGCCCGGATCTGCGGGAGCCGCGAACGAGTCGACCTGGGTGCCGTAGTCGTTTCGCAGCGCCACCAGATCGATCAGCCCCAGTGTGGGCACCGGGTGGTGTCGGGACTCGGAGGCGATCAGGATGGCGCCCGCGCAGGTTCCGAGCACCGGACGGCCGGAGTCCGCGAAGACGCGCAGCGGCTCGGCCAGGGCCAGCCGATCGATGCCCTTGGCGATCGTGGTGCTCTCGCCCCCCGGCAGGATCAGCGCGTCGACGTCGGCCAGGTGCTTCTCTCGCAGCACCGGCACGGCCTCCGCGCCGATCCGGGCGAGCGCACCGGCGTGGGCCTCCACGTCTCCCTGGATCGCCAGGATCCCGACTCGCTTCACCGCCCGTCTCCGCCTCCGACCGTCGCGTTCCCGCTACCAGCCGCGGTTGGCCAGCCGCTCGGACTCGTCGAGGGTCTCCATCTCGATCCCCTCCATCGCGTCGCCCAGTCCGCGGGACGCGGCGACGACCTCCTCGGCGTCCTGCCAGTGGGTGGTGGCGCGAACGATCGCGCGGGCGCGGGTATCCGGATCGGTACTCTTGAAGATTCCCGACCCGACGAACACGGCCTCGGCGCCCAGCATCCGACACAAGGCCGCATCGGCCGGGGTGGCGACGCCACCCGCCGCGAAGTTGGGCACCGGCAGCCGACCCTGCTCGTGCACGAAGCGCACGAGATCGTAGGGCGCGCCCAGATCCCGGGCGGTCGACATCAGCTCTTCGGGGGCCTTCGCCTGGAGGGCCCGGATGTCGCCGCACACCTTCCGGAGATGGCGGACCGCTTCCACGATGTTGCCACTCCCGGCCTCCCCCTTGGTGCGGATCATGGCAGCACCCTCACCGATGCGCCGCAGCGCCTCACCGAGATTCCGCGCGCCACAGACGAAGGGCGAGCGGAAGTCGTGCTTCGCGATGTGGTGCTCGTCGTCCGCCGGGGTGAGGACCTCGCTCTCGTCGATGAAGTCGACGCCCAGCGACTCGAGCACGCGCGCCTCGGCCATGTGGCCGATGCGCACCTTGGCCATGACCGGAATCGACACCGAGCGCTGGATCTCCTCGATCATCTCGACGGCGCTCATGCGCGCGACGCCGCCGTCGCGGCGGATGTCGGCCGGAACGCGCTCGAGCGCCATCACCGCACAGGCACCGGCCTCTTCGGCGATCTTCGCCTGGCCGGCGTCCGTCACGTCCATGATGACGCCGCCCTTCAGCATCTCGGCCAGGCCCACCTTGAGCTCGAAGGCCTCGGCGGTGGTGCGCGCGGCGCCGCTGCCGTTGCCGCCCGTCGAAGTCGGGTCGTTGTCGGAGTGCTTGCCCATCGGTTCCTCTCTTTCGGGTGGGTGGATCGGAGTCGATCACATGTTGACGGCGGCGCGACCGGCCCGGCTGGGTCCGATCTCCAGGCGCCGCCGGACGGCATTGCCGAGGATGGCGACCCCGCGCCGGATCTGGTCCTCGTCGGCCCGAGCCAGCGTGAGACGCAGCCCACGGGAGCTGCTGCGGTCGCAGTAGAACTGCGCGCCCGGAGCGAAGAGCATCCCGTCCCGAGCGGCGTCGGCCAGCAGGTCGAGGGTGTCCACGTCCGCGCCCAGCTCCACCCACACCTGCCAGCCGCCTTCGGGCTCCGTCCAGGTGGTGCCTTCGGGCATCTCGCGCTCCAGCGCGTCGAGCATCGCCGCGGTCCGGGCGCCCAGGACCTTGCGGATCCGCGCCAGGTGGCGGTCGTACGCGCCCGTGCCCACGAACTCCTCGAGTGCCGCCTGCAGCGGCATGGCATCCGAGAGATCGGTGCTGTGCTTGAGGGCGAGCAGGCCATCGAGGGCGCGGCCGCGAGCCGACACCGACCCGACTCGCAGGCCGGGGAAGAGGGACTTGGAGAACGACCAGAGGTGGACCACCAGTCCCCGGTCGTCGAGGGCGGCCAACGGGGGAACCTCGCGGCCCGAGGTACGCAGGTCCATCTCGAAGCCGTCTTCGATGACCGGCACGCTGCAGCGGCCCGCGATCTCGAGGACCTGTCGGCGTGCCGCCAGACTCTGGGTCGTTCCCATCGGATTGTGGAAGGTCGGAATGGTGTAGAAGGCCTTCACGTCCGGCCGGGCCAGCACCCGCTCCAGCTGCTGCGGGTCGGGGCCGTCGGGGCCGAGCGGCACCGGGATCGCCCGCAGGTCGAGGGCGAGCAGGGTCGAGAGCAGGTTGTGGTAGGTGGGCAGCTCGACGGCGACGGCATCTCCGGCCGAGGCGAAGAGGCGCAGGGCGAGAGCGATGCCCTGGCTCGCACCGTGGCAGAGGACGATCTCGTCGGCGCCCTGTCGGCACCCGGCCCGCGCGAATCGCTCGGCGATCACCTCGCGGAGGCCCGGGTGTCCCTGTGGCGTTCCGTAGCTCAGCAGCTCGGCGCCGTCCCGCTGCATGACGCGGTTGAGCGAGCGCCGGAAGGCGTCCACCGGATAGAAGGCCGGGTCCGGCACGAGGGAGTGGAGCGGGACGACACCTTCTCCGCTGCCGAAGCGCGGGGCCCCGGCTTCGTGAGCGAGCAGCTCCTCGACGGGCCCGGAGAGCGGAACCTCGATGGGCGCCGCCTCGTCTGCGGCCACGGCAAGACCGCGAACGAAGGTGCCGCGCCCCACCACCGACTCGAGGAGCCCGGCGGATCCCAGCGCCTCGTAGGCGAGCGCCACCGTGTCCCGGTTGACGCCAACGTCGGCCGCCAGCGCCCGGATCGTCGGGAGCCGCGCCCCCGACCGGAGGGCACCACTCTCGATCTCGGCCCGGATGTGGTCGGCGATCTGCTGGTAGACCGGAGACCCGCCTTTACGGGCTTCGAGACTGGGGAGCCGCATGGAGAGAGGCTACAACCCGACCAATCACCGGTCAATTGGCAAATTTACCGGACAATCTCGCGTATGTTGGCCCGAACAAACCAGACAATGGGCCCGATTGGATGGGCCTCAGTGCCCGCCGTCGCCGTCGAGGTCGCTCGGCTCCTTCCGGATGCCGATCGCCCGCGCCACCGGGACGGCCAGCAGTCCGACCCCGCCGGAGAGCAGGGCTCCCATCTTGGCCTGACCCTGCATGGACGGGTCCACATAGGCGACGGCGGCCACGAACAGGGCCACGGTCAGCCCGAGCGCGGCGATGAAGCCGGCCATGGCCAGATCGCGAGCGCTCATGCCGTCGGGTAGCGGAAAGCCCGCGACCACGGCGACCAGCCCGAAGAGCCCGACGCCCAGGGTCTTGCCGACGATCAGCGAGCCGAGCACCAGCCAGGTCAGGGGGCCGACGTCCGCCAGCTCCACGCCCGCGTTCGCGAACGCGAAGAACAGCAGCCCGAAGTCGACGAAGGCCTTGGTCTGGGTCTCGAACAGGTGCAGCGGCGAGTGGTCCGGAGGCGGCCCGCCATCTTCGTCCACCTCGTCGTGGCTGACGTAGAGCCCCGTATCGCGGCTGGGTCCGGGGATGAACGGAACCACGAAGGTGAGCGCCAGGGCCGGGTGCAGGTGGGCCAGCATGAGTCCGCTCCAGGAGAGCGGGCCCGCGATCGCCACGTAGGGGATCCAGCTGCGCAAGCCGGCGCGGTTCATCCCGAATGCGACGCCCATGGCCAGGAGGTTCAGGAGCAGCCAGATGGGTGCCGCGGGGACGTTCGGATCGCCGTAGAAGACCGCGATGATCACCAGCCCGATGGCGTCGTCCGCGACCGCCAGCAGCAGCAGGAAGACCACCGCCGGGTGCCGCTTGCCGAATACCGCCCGCGCCACCAGCCAAGCCAGGGCGATGTCGGTGGCCGTCGGGATCCCCCAGCCGTTGGCCAGCGGTGCGAAGTCGTCGATCTCCGCCGAGTAGACCCCGAGCTGGAAGAGCAGCGCGAGGCCTCCGAAGAAGACCGCCACCGGGATCGCCACCCCGCCGATCGTCGCGACCAGCGCGCTGACGGCCTTCGAGAGCGGATTCAGCAAGCCGCCCGGCAGCGACGCCTCGGTGATCTCCTTCGCGGCGATGGCGAAGAAGAACACCATGAAGATGTCGTTCACGAGGAACTTGAAGCTCAGC
>JANQSB010000709.1 GCA_028284295.1 Myxococcota bacterium
CGACTGCTTCGAGCACGGGGGCAGCTTCTACGGCGCCTTCGACGCCGACGGCCTCGCGGGCGCGGCGGTGCTGGAGAGTCGCTTCATCGGACGCGACCGCGACCAGCTGCAGCTGAAGTTCCTCCACGTCTCCCGACGCCACCGCGGCACCGGGCTGGGGAGCCGTCTCTTCGGACGCGCCCTGGCGCGGGCCCGGGAGCTGGGGGCGCGCCGCCTCTACGTCTCGGCCACGCCGTCGGAGAACACCATCGCCTTCTACGCGGGGGTCGGTTGCCGACTCGTCGACGAGCTCGACCCCGAGCTCTTCGCCCTCGAGCCCAAGGACATCCACCTCGAGTGCGCGGTGCCGCAGACCCTCGTGACCCCGCTGGTGGTAGCGGGGCTGGTGCTCCCGGAATTCCACCCGGAAGGCCCGGGAAGCGACTCGGTGCGGGTCTTCCTGGTCCGCAGCGCCGGGCACTGCGTCCTCTTCGACGCCGGGGTCGGCGAAGGCAGCGCGCTCATCGACGACCTGTACCGGCCCGACCGGGTTCCGCTCGCAGCGGCGCTCTCGGAGGCAGGAGTCTCGGAGGACGAGGTCACCGCCGTCGTCGCCTCGCATCTTCACTTCGACCACTGCGGGGGCAACGGCCTCTTCGCCGGGCGTCCGATCTTCGTACAGCGCCGCGAGCTCGAGGCGGCTGGTGCGCCCGGCTACTCGGTGCCCGACTGGGTGGACCCTCCCGGGGTCCGCTACGTGGAGCTGGACGGTGCCCACGCCCTCTCGGAGACGGTCTTCCTGGTTCCGACGCCGGGGCACACGGCCGGTCACCAGTCGCTGGTGGTTCGCGACGGCGACCGGGTCGAGATCGTCGTCGGTCAGGCGGCCTACAGCGCGGAGGAGTTCCAGTTCTTCGGCCCCGGCGAGAGCGACTCCAGCCGTGACCCCGAGCGCCGGTCCCGCTACCTCGCCTCGAACGCCAGCTTCGACCCGGATGCGTATCAGCGCTCCCTGGAAGCTCTCCACGCACTGGGACCCGACCTCGCCCACTTCAGCCACGACTCCCGCGTGTGGAGGCCCGACTTCGCCGGGTCTCGCCTGGATCGCCTGGGGGTGGAGAGCCCGTCGCTCCGGGCACCGCGGTAGAGTCGGGAGTCGGGCCGCTGCGCGGCCTTCGTGATCGCAACCGAGACCTACTGGAGCCGCTCATGCTTTGGCCCGCTCTTCCTCGCCGGGGCTTCCTCCGCGTGTCGCTCGCCGCGCTTGCCACGGCTGGCCTCCCCGGGCGATCGCACGGGAGCAACGCTTCCGACTCGCTGCCCGTGGTCAGGGTCTCCCGCGCGTCCTTCCAACCCGAGTCCTATGAGGAGGTCCGGCGAATGCTCGACTCGGCGAAACACACCCTCGTCCCGGCGCTCCGGCGGCTTCCAGGGTGTCTCGACTATCTCGCTTCCATCGATCGTGAGTCGAACACGATGATCAACGCCAGCGTATGGCGGTCCCTCCAGGAGGCGAAGCAGCTCGACGGCTTTCCGCCGATGCAGGAGCTGGCAGCGGACTTCGTTCGCGCGGGCGTCCGCTTCGAGCGGCCCGTTGCGAACTACGAGACGCTCTGGAGGCTCTAGGACGGCTTCGGGAAGCGTGCAGGTGATCGCCGCAGTCGTGCTGCCTAACATCGACGCTGCAGCGCCCGAGCGACTCCCCGGGCGCGGTGGGCGCCCGCCGCCTGCCTGGAGCGGGCGCCCCGCCGGGCGGCTCGTGGTAGCCTTGCGGCCGTGATGGTGTACTCGACAACCCGGCCGGCGCTCTCGTTCGAGCGCCGGGGCCGCCAGGTCGCGAGAGTGCAACGGCAACTTCCTTCTTCTTGTCCTGCCCGCGCTCGCTGCTGAACGGCTGAGCCGGTCGGAGTCCGGCTTGGAGCTTCTCGACACCTACGAAACCATCGCCGAGATCGCGATCGCGCTCACGGGCTTCAGCGGCGTCGTGGTGGCCCTCCAGAGCCGCGGGCTGGGCGGGATGAGTTCCCGGGCACGCTTCTTCCTGACCGCCCTGCTCTACTGGAGTCTCGGCACGGTCTTCCTGGCGTTCACGCCGAGGCTCCTCGCGAGCTTCGGGCCCGAGGTGGCCTGGCGCGTCTCCCATGGGCTCTTCGCCCTCTTCCACCTGGGCGTCTTCGTCTGGGTGATCCGGAGCATGATGCAGCAGCGGGCGCAGCGGGTGTACGCGTACCGGGTCGTTTCCGCGATCGGAGTGGTCGTCCTGGCGACGGAGATCGCCGTCGCGCTCGGGTACCTGCAGGACCTTGCTCCCTACACCTACCTGCTCGCGCTGCTGTGGTTCGTCTTCCTGGCCGCCGCGTGCTTCGTCGAGCTGGTGATCGGGCCCGCGAGCCCGGCGAGCGAAGCGGCGTGAAGGAGGGCCACGTGGACTTCGAGAGCGCAGCGCAGTTCCTTTGGACCCACGCCCGGCTGCTCGAGCGCAGGCTCTTCGAGCATCGCTTCCTCGGTGGCTCGGCGGGGGCGGTGGTGGGGGCGCTCGACGCCTATCGCAACCAGGACGGCGGCTTCGGACAGGCACTGGAGCCCGATTGTCGCACCCCTCACTCGCAGCCCGAGCCCATGCGCTGGGCGCTCGAGCTGCTGCGAGAGGTCGGTGCCCTCGACGGGACGCGCGCCGCGTCCTGCGCGGACTGGCTGGCCTCGGTGGCGACGGCCGAGGGCGGTGTGCCCTTCTGTCTGCCTTCCGTCGACGGCTACCCCCGGGCGCCCTGGTGGAGCCCGTCGCCCGAGCCCGACCTCAACCCGACCGGTCGCATCGTCGGCCTGCTTCGCGACGTCGTCCCCGAGCATCCCTGGGTGAGCGGGGCGGCGGCGTGGTGCTGGGAGCGGGTGGTCGCCGAGCTGCCCGCGGATCAGTACGGGGTGCACTCGGCGGTGGAGTTCCTGCTGGGCGAGCCCGACGCCGAGCGCGCCCGACCGCTCCTCGCGACGCTCGGCGAGCGTCTCGGTCGTGGAGACGTGGTGCCCGTCGACCCGGCGGTGACCGGGCCTCGTCCCGACACCCACACGCCGCTCCACTTCGCGCCGTCTCCCGATCACCCGCTGCGCGGGTCCTTCGCGGACGACGTCGTCGAGGGCTTCCTCGACCGGTTGGAAGCCGAGCAGCAGGAAGACGGCGGCTGGCCGATCGACTGGCCGGCGCCCGGGGAGAGTGCCGTCTGCGAGTGGCGTGCGATCAAGACGCTCGAGGCCCTGGAGACCTTGCGGGCCTACGGGCGGTCGTGAGCGGATGCCGAGCGCCATCGCGCACGCACTCGTCGGGAGCTCGCTCGCGACCGCGATGCCGGACTCGCGGCGCCCCTGGCTCTTCGCGGCGACGCTCGCGCTGCTGTCCGCGGCTCCCGACCTGGATGTGATCGCGTTTCGCTTCGGGATTCCCTACGACCACCCGCTCGGGCACCGGGGCCTCACCCACTCGCTCTTCTTCGCGACGGTGCTGACCCTGGTCGGGCTACCGCTGTGGCGTCGCCTGGCGCCGGAACGACCGCGACTGGCGACGGCGCTCGTCTTCGTCGCCCTGGCCTCGCACGGACTTCTCGACACCTTCACCAACGCGGGTCTCGGCATCGGTCTCCTCCTGCCCTTCGAGGGCGGGCGCTACTTCGCGCCCTGGCGTCCCATCGAGACCTCTCCCCTGTCGATCGCGGAGTTCCTGTCGCCGCGGGGACTCGTGGTCCTCGCCAGCGAGGCGTTGTGGGTCGGCCTGCCGTGCGTGATCGGGGTGAGCGGCATCCGCATCGCGCGCCGCATCCGACGAAGTCGGGCCGGTGGTAGGCTGCCCGGAGGATGACGTCTTCGCTCTCGGTCCGACTCGTGAGCCACGCCTCGATCCTCGTCGAGACGGCGGGGTGTCGGATCTGGACCGATCCGTGGCTCTTCGGCAAGGCCTTCAACGACTCCTGGTCGTTGCTGGGCCCGGTGGCCTGGGAGGATTCGTGGCTCGACTCGATCGACTACCTGTGGATCTCCCACGAGCATCCGGACCACTTCCACCTGCCGACCCTGCGGTCGCTGCCGGAGAGCTTCAAGCAGCACGTGACCGTCCTCTTCCAGGAGAACAACTCGACCAAGATGTTCGACGCGTTCCGCCGCCTGGGCTTTCCGCGTCATCGCGCCCTGCCCCATCGTCGTCTGGTCGAGCTCGTGCCGGGCACCCGGGTCTACTGCTACCAGGTGCTGCCGATGGACTCCGCGCTTGCGGTCCAGACGGACGACGGCTGTCTGATGAACCTCAACGACGCCGAGCTCAACGCGCGGGACTGCCGGACCATTCGCGGAGACCTGGGGCGCATCGACGTCGCCCTCAACCAGTTCTCGATCGCGGGCTACGCGGGGCTGGCGGCGCGCGATCGGCACCTGCCGGAGCTCGCCGGTCGGGTGCTCGACAACGTGGTCGCGAACCACCGCGATCTCGAAGCCGGGTGCACGATTCCCATCGCGAGCTTCGTCTACTTCTCGACCCGGGACAATCGCTACGTCAACGCCTTCGCGAACACCCCGGCGCAGCTCGCCGAACGCTTCCAGCGCGAGGGGCTCGAGTGTGCGGTCCTCTTCCCCGGCGACCGCTACGAGCCCGGCGCTCCCCACGACTCGGGCCCCGCGCTCGAACGCTGGGCCGAGGTCTACGGGGCGCTGGACGAGCTGCCCTACGACCGCGGCGAGACGGTGCCGCTCGATGCGGTACGGGCGGCCTTCGAATCGTGTGCGCGGGATCTCGCCGACAAGTACCCGCGTTGGCTGCTGCGCCGGCTCGAGCCCCTGACGGTGCGCATCCCGGACCTCGCGGTCACCGTGAGGCTCTCGCTGGCCGACGCGCGCTTCGAGGAGATCGATTCCGCTTCCGAGTCCGGGTCCAGGCAGCCCCAGCTCGAGGTCAACTCGCAGCCGCTTCGACTCGTCTTCGCCCAGCCCTTCGGCATGCAGACCCTCGGCGTCTCGGCCCGGCTGCTGGTTCACGACAGCACGCGCAGCTGGAAGCTGCACCGGATCCTGTTCTCGATGTACAACGCCGAGCTGTATCTGAGGGCCCGCTTCCTGTTCACGAGAGGCAACTGGCAGATGCTGCGTGCCCACCTCTCGGGCGGCCTCAACCAGGTGCTCTACCGTCTCTCGCTGATGCGCTGAGACCGGTCCGGCGCATCCAGGAAGGCAGGACGCGGCCATGAGCACACAGCTCTACGACGAGATCGGCGTCGGGTACCGAGACCGTCGGCACCCGGACCCGCGCATCGGCCGCCGGATCGAGGACGCCTTGCGCGAGTCGGAGAGCCTCCTCAACGTCGGGGCGGGTACCGGATCCTACGAGCCGAGGGATCGGCGCGTCGTCGCCGTCGAGCCGTCGCGGGAGATGATCGCGCAGCGCGCCCGCGACAGCGCACCCGTCGTGCAGGCCTCGGCGACCGGGCTTCCCTTCGCGGACGCGGCCTTCGACGCGGCGCTCGCGATCCTGACCATCCACCACTGGCCGGACCGTCGCCGCGGACTCGCGGAGATGGCCCGGGTGTCGCGCGGTCCGGTCGTGGTCCTGACGCACTTCTGGGACGACGAGAGCGCCTTCTGGTTGGTCGACGACTACTTCCCGGCGATCCGCGAGATGGATCGGCGGAAGATGCCCCCGATCTCGGAGCTCGCCTCGACCCTCGGACCCGTCGAGGTCCTTCCGGTTCCGATCCCCCACGACTGCACGGACGGCTTCCTCGGTGCCTACTGGCGGCGCCCCCGGGCCTACCTCGACCCGTCGGTGCGCGCCGCCATCTCGTCCTTCGCCCTCATCCCGGAAGTCGAAGCCGGGATCGAGCGCCTGCGCGCGGATCTCGACGACGGGAGCTGGCACGCGCGCCACGGTCATCTGCTCGAACGCGAGGAGGCGGACCTCGGCTACCGGCTCGTGGTCCGGGCGTAGCGGCGGGTGGGCTCTCCGGCATCGGCGCCGCTGGTGATCGTTTCGGGCTGTCCGGGCTCGGGCAAGACGACCCTCTCGAGAGCTCTCGCCCACGGCCATCCGCGGGGCCTGCACCTGGTCTCGGACACCTTCTACGAGTTCCCCGCGCACCTCGTCGAGCCGGTGGACCCCGCGTCGCGCGAGCAGAACACCACCATCATGCGTGCGCTGGGTCGCGCGGCCGGAGCATTCCTCGAAGGCGGCTACTTCGTGGTGCTCGACGGAATCTTCGGCCCCTGGTTCCTGCCGGAGCTGCGGGGTGCCCTGCCGGCCGGCATCGACGTCGACTACGTGGTGCTGCGCGTGCCCGAGGCGGAGGCGCTGCGCCGGGTGGCGGGGCGCGACGGATCCGATGATCTCGCGCACCGGGTGCGGGCCATGGTCCCGGCCTTCGAAGAGCTCGGACCGCTCGAGCGCCACGCCCGCTCGACCCACGGAACGAGCCCCGAGGCGCTCGTCGAAGAGGTGCGCGCCGGTCTGGCGCGTGGGGACTATCGTCTCGACTCCACCGGGGAGGTCCGCGCCTCGGGCTCGAGCACGGATCCTGGAGGACGGGATGGCTGACGAGTTCTACCTGCGGCCGATCTTCGGCGTCGAGGACCTCGGTCGGAGCCTCGTCTACTACTGCGACACACTCGGCTTCGAGAAGGCCTGGGAGTTCGGGGAGGCCGCGCCGATCATCGCGCAGGTCGGGCGAAACGGTCTCGATCTGATCCTGGACGCGGGCAGCGTGATCCCGCGCCCGGCCGGTCGCTCGGTGGCCAGCATGACCCTCCACGCGCCCGAGCAGCTCGGGTCCCTGCACCGGCAGCTCGCGGACCGCGGCGCCCGCATCGGGCAGGCCCCCTTCGAAGTTTCCTGGCAGGCCGGTCTCTACCAGCTCGACGTCCTCGACCCGGACGGCAACGTGCTGGTCTTCTGGGGGGATGCCCCGGAGTGAGCGCAGCCTGCGGGTCCCGGATGCCGGGGTGGCTCCAGCGTTGACCGAGCCGTCCGCGGACCAGTTCTACACCGGGCTCGTCGCCGAGCTCTACGAGCCGTTGCTGGGCGAGCGCTCTCGCGCCGAAGACTACCTCGCCTTTCTCGATCGCTCCGGGACGCCGGCGCTCGAGCTCGCCTGCGGATCGGGGCTCCCGATGGTGGAGCTGGTGAAGCGCGGCTACGAGGTCGAAGGGCTCGACGCATCCCAGGACATGCTGGACCGCTGTCGCGAACGCGCGCAGCGCGAAGGCGTCGAGGTGACGCTCCACCGCGCGACGATGGAGTCCTTCGAGCTGCCCCGTCGCTATCGCTCGATCTTCCTCGCGGGAGCGAGCTTCACCCTGCTCCCGACGGACGAGGCCGCTCGGCGCGCCCTGGCCCGGATGCACGCGCACCTCGAGCCGGGCGGTGGCGTGCTGATCCCCCTCGAGGCCAAGGACCCGGCGGCCCTGGGCGCGGCCGTCGGGCGCTTTCGAGAGACGCGAGGCGCGGGGCAGGAGCTCCTGCGAGTGGGAATGATCGGTCTCGAGGTCGTCGATGGAGGCCGCGGGCTGGTGCGGCGTCTGCGCTACGAGCGCATTCCCTCGCGCGGAGATCCCGAGGTGGTCGAGCGCGACTGGCGGACGCGCTCCTGGTCGCAGACGCACTTCCGGGAGATGCTCGTCGAGGCGGGCTTCGAGCAGGTGCGTTTCGTCTCGCCGGCGGGAGGACCCGCCGCCCCCGATGCGGACCTGTTCGTGGCGCTCGCCCGCCAGGGGAGGTCCGGACCCTCATGAGAGAAGAGAAGGACCCCGCGGCGGGCAAGCGGATCGTCACCGCGGGCTACGACCGCTGCGGGCCACGCTACAACGAAGCGCGCTCTTCCGAAGGAAGCCCGGAGCTCGAGAGCCTGCTCGGTGATCTTCCGGCCGGCGCCGACGTGCTCGACGTCGGCTGCGGTGGCGGCTCGCCGGTGACCCGGGCGCTCTCGGAGCGCTGCGCGCTGACCGGCGTGGACATCTCGCCGGTCCAGGTCGAAGAGGCCCGCCGTCGAATGCCGGGCGCGCGCTTCATCGCTGCCGACATCATGACCCTCCACTTCGACGCGGAGAGCTTCGATGCGATCGTTTCCTTCTACGCGCTCTTCCATCTGCCGCGCGACGAGCACCGGCCGCTCCTCGAGCGCTTCGCGGGTTGGCTCCGTCCCGGTGGCCGGCTCCTGATCTCGGTCGCCCACTCGTCGCACCCGGGCTACACGGAGCCCGACTTCTTCGGGGTCACCATGTACTGGAGCCACCACGCCTCGCCCTGGTACGTCGACACCCTCGAGTCCCTGGGCTTCGAGATCCTGCGAGACAGCGTGACGGGCCATGGCTATCGCGAGGACAGCGCGCCGGCAGAGCGCCACCCCGTCATCCTGGCGCGGCTGCCCGTGGCGTGAGGTACCCTGAGCGGCGTCTTGGCCGAGCCGCTCGAAGGTTCCTGTGCGTGTGGCCGGGTTCGCTACCAGATCCGGGGCGAGCTCGTGGGCGGTCTCACCTACTGCCACTGCTGGCGCTGCCGCAAACACTCCGGCTCCAGCTTCGGGACCACGGCGGGCGTGCGGGAAGAAGACCTTCGTTTCCTGGCGGGCGAAGAGCTGCTCGCCAGCTGGGAGTCGAGCCCGGGAGTCCACCGTTTCTTCGCGG
>JANQSB010000710.1 GCA_028284295.1 Myxococcota bacterium
CGACTGCGGCTGCAGCTGGGGAAGCGGCGGCGGGGGCATCAGTGCGCTGCTGCTCTACCGCAACGCTGCACTCGGGCTCGTGCTGGCGGTGGCAGGCCTGCCCCGGTCGGCACGAGACATCGGTGGCCTCGATGCGATGGTCGCGGTAGCGACCGCGACCTGCGGGCTGATCTTCTACCTGGCGGCCGATCGATTGATCGCGAACCGGGAGTCGATGCGCCTCTGGAGGGGCGCGTCGTGAGTGCACTGCTGGTCGCGAGCGTGGTGCTCCTGTGGGTGCTGGTCCTCGTCCTCGGGGTGCTGGTGCTGGCGTTGGCACGCCAGGTCGGCGTGCTCCACGAGCGGGTGGCACCGGCGGGCGCCCTGGCGATGAATCCGCAGCTGTCGGTCGGGAGCGACGCGCCGGTGGTCCGGGCCGAGCGCGTGGGCGGGGAGCCTCTCGAGGTCGGCGCGGCCTCTGCCGATGGCCGCAGCACGCTCCTCTTCTTCCTGTCGCCCACCTGCCCGGTCTGCAAGACCCTGCTGCCCGCCCTCGAGTCGGTCGCCGCGCGCGAGAGCGACTGGCTCGACGTCGTGCTCGCGAGCGACGGCGAAGGCCACGAGGCCTTCATCGCCGAGTACGGACTCGCGCGCTTTCCCTACCTCGTCTCCCAGGAGCTGGGCATGCGCTACGGGGTCGGCAAGCTCCCCTACGCGACCCTGGTCGACGGCGAAGGGCGAATCGCGGCCTTCGGTCTCGTCAACTCGCGCGAGCATGTCGAGAGCCTCTTCGAGGCCAAGGAGCGCGGCGTCGAGTCCATCCAGGACTACCTGGCGCAGTCGCGGAGCGCGCCACTTCCGCGAGGTGCCGGCGCGGGGCGTGCCGGTGGTCCGGCCGAGCGATGAGTCGTCCCGGAACGGCGCGCGGCATGCGAAGCAGGAGCCTCGTCCTCCTCGTCCTGTGGGGTGCTTCGGCACTGCTCCTGCTGTCCTCCTGCGCGGATCGCGAGGTCGCGCTCCTCGAGCGCCTCGACCCCGACGCGCGCCTCGAGCTCGTCCGCTTCGGGGGCGACGCCCGGGAAGCGGTCGTCGTGGACGCCCGCCACGAGCTGCGCTTCGAGGAGCTCGGGCTCACGGCGCGGGACGTCCTCGAGCTGGGCGTGGCCGTCGACATCGGGGATGGCCCGGCGGGTGAAGGCGTCCTGTTCCGCGTCTTCTGGGAGACGGAGACGGGGCGGCAGCTGCTGCACAGCGAGCACGTCGATCCGGACGTCCCGGAAGGCGAGGCGCGTTGGGTCGTCCTGCGCGTCCCCGTCGGTGCGCGGGTCGCCGAGCGGTCGGCCGGCCCGGGTGCCCTGGTCCTGGCCACCCTGCCGGCGGGTCCGGCCGTCGCCTCGCTCCGTGCCTACTGGTCGCAGCCCGTGATCGCCCGGCCCTGGCTTCGTCCCCGGCTCCCCGACGATCGCCCCCTCAACGTCGTCCTCATCTCGCTCGACACCCTGCGGGCCGATCACCTGAGCCTCTACGGGCACGACCGTCCGACCTCGCCGCGCATCGATGCCTGGGCGGCGGGTGCGGCCACCTTCGTCGAGGTCCAGACGCCCGCCAACGCCACCCTCGACTCGCACATGTCGGTGATGACGAGCCTGCACCCGGACCTGCACGCGGTGAACGGCCTGCGATCCCCTCTGGCCGAAGGCAAGGCCCTGCAGGTCCTCGACCCCGCGCGAGTCACCCTCGCCGAGAGCCTGCGCAAGGCGGGGTACCGGACGGCCGCGTTCGTTCGTGAGATCCCGTGGACGAACCCGGCGTTCGGGTTCGAGCAGGGCTTCGACAGCTACGTGGCGGTCGATCAGGAAGCCGGCGATGCCAACCGCGACGTCGTCTTCCCCTGGCTGGAAGAGCACCGCGGCGAGCCCTTCTTCCTCTTCCTCCACTACTTCGACATCCACTCCGACTTCGACGAGCTTCCCTACGGAGCGCCTCCGGAGTTCCTGTCCCGCTTCGCCCCCGAGCCGCCTCCGGGCTTCACGGGCTGTGGTCTCGGAAGCTGCGCCTCCCAGTACCTGCTGCGACTGACCCTGTCGGGAGCTCAGCTGCCGCCCGCGGAGATCGAGTACGTGCGCGCGCTCTACGACAGCGGCATCGCGTACACGGACGAGCAGGTGGGGAGGCTGCTCGACCGGTTGCGCGATCTCGGTCTGCTGGAGCGGACGATGGTGATCCTGTTCGCCGATCACGGTGAGGAGTTCCAGGAGCACGGCTCCCTGCTCCACAGCCAGCTCTTCCAGGAGACGGTGCGTGTCCCGCTCGTCATCGGTCATCCTTCCCTGGGTGTGGGCGCGCGCATCGAGACGCCCGTCGAGATCCTCGACATCGCGCCGACCATCGTCGACGCCCTGGGACTGCCGCCGGTCGAGGGCGTCCAGGGACGCAGTCTGGTCCCGCTGCTGCGGGGCGAACCGCTCGACGAGGCGCCGCTCTTCAGCACCAACTACGACGGCATGTCCTACGCGGTGCGCCTGGGCCGCTGGAAGCTGATCGCCGATCTCGAGTCCGGTGTCGAGCAGCTCTACGACCTGGTGGCC
>JANQSB010000711.1 GCA_028284295.1 Myxococcota bacterium
CGTCCCGACCCTGCTCTCGGTCCTGGGGATCCCGGGGCCGGAGCCGGGGGCCGACGGGTCGGGCTTCGACGGTCTCGACCTGACGCGGGCGCCGGACCCGGGTCGGGCGATCCTGGCCCAGACCCTCGAGGCCCGGGTCAGCTTCGGCTGGGCGCCGCTCACGGCGGTCTACCAGGGTCCGCTCAAGTACGTCGAAGGCGCGCAGGAAGAGCTGTACGACCTGGCCGCGGACCCGGGCGCCCGGCAGGACGTCGCGAGCGAGCGGCCCGACGAGCTCGCCCGACTTCGATCCGTGCTCGCGAGCTTGCGACCGCGGAGCGAAGCGCCGCCCGCCACCCACGCGCTGAGTCGGGACGATGCCGAGCGGCTCGCCGCCCTGGGCTACGCGGAGCCCGCCGCCGCCGGTGCACCCGGTCCCGGAGCCCGTCCGGACCCGGTCCGGTGGATGCCGTTGCTGGCCCACCTGGATCGGCTGGCGGCGCTGTCCGCTCAGTCCATCCACCCCGCGACCCGGCTGAGCGCGCTGCGCGAGGGCATCCGGCTTCCCGCTCGCGGTGAGGACGTCGTCCCGATGATCGAGTCGATCGCCGAAGAGCATCCGGACTTCGCGCCCGTCTGGCTCTACCTGCGAGACATCTACCGTCGCCAGGGGCGAGCGGCGGATTCGGCCGAGGCGGCTCGTCGCTACCGCGCGCTCACCGGTGCCGGCGAGAGCGATGGTCGCTAGCGGACCCGCTTCAGGTAGCCCCCGAGATTGTTGGTGATTCCGAAGCGCTCCCGCGTGCGATCGATCTCGAACTCGGGGTGCTTCTCGAGGAAGCGCTGGATTCCCTCGGTGGGGCCAGCGAGGGTGTCCTGGACGATCAGATAGCCGCCCTTGCGGATCAACGGGGCATAGGCCTCGAGCTCCGCGAAGACGTGCTCGGCGGTGTGTAGCGAGTCGAGGATGACGACGACCCGCTTGCCCTTCACGCGCCGGGCCACGTCCGCGACGATTCGCGGCGAGGTCGAGCTGCCCAGAAGGAACTCGACGCGGGTGCGCGCCAGCGGGTGCGACTTCGCGGCCTCGAGGCGCCGGTCTTCGATGTCGATCGTGATCACCCTCGCGTCGGGCACGATCGGGGCCAGGAGGGTCGCCCACAGCAGCGCGCTGCCGCCGCGAAAGGTCCCCGCCTCGACCACGAAGTCCGGCTTCTGCTCGAACAGGATCTCCTGGGTGACCCAGACGTCGAGCGGGTTCTGCAAGGTCGGAATCCCCAGATAGCGGCTCTCGAAGAGCTGGGCGTTCAGCCGCTCGAGGAGCTTCCGGTAGACCTCGAGCTCCTCCGGCGAAGCCTTGGAGCTCGGTGCGGAGGCCTCCGCCCGCAGCTCGCTCGGAAGCGACACGAAGAGGAGCGCCAGGAACAGCGTCAGGGAGAGCGCGGCGAGATGAAGGGCGGAGCGGATCGTCACGAGGACCTCGGGGTGGGTGGGTTCGCGGAGAGCCGGGCGACACACGACGCGACGGCCGCGTCGCCCTCGACGTTCGCCATCGTGCGCACCGTGTCGAGCGCGCGGTCGATGGTGAGGAGCAGCGCGACGGCCTCGGCGGGAAGCCCGACCGACTCGAGTACGACGACCATCGTGACCATGCCCGCCGAGGGGATGCCCGGTGCGCCGATGGCCGAGACCATGGCGATCCCGAACACGACCGCCTGGCTCGCCAGCGACAGCTCGATGCCGTAGACGTTGGCCACGAAGATCGCTGCGATGGCCTCGTAGAGCGCGGTGCCGTCCATGTTGACCGTCGCGCCCAGGGGGAGGACGAAGCTCGAGATGCGCGGAGGAACGTCGAGTTCTTCCTCCACGCAGCGCGTCGTCACGGGCAGGGTGGCCGCGCTCGAGCTGGTCGAGAAGGCGACGATCAGCGCCGCCTGGATCCCGCGCAGGAAGCGCAGGGGCGAGAGACCGCCGACGAGTCGCACCACGAGGGGGAGTGTCACCAGTGCGTGCACGAGGGTGGCGGCGAAGACGACCGCCGCGAAGGCGCCGAGGTGGGTGGCCAGCTCCACGAATCCGACGCCTGCGACCAGGTTGCCCAGCAGGGCGAAGATGCCCACGGGCGCCAGGCGCACGAACCAGGCGATCAGCTGCATGACGGCCGCGTTGGCGGCCCCCAGCACCTCCACCAGGGGCCGCACGCGATCGCCGAGCTTCAGCAGGGCCAGTCCCAGCATCACCGCGAAGCCGACCACCGGCAGGATCTGACCGTCGGCCAGGGCCCGGATCGGGTTCGCGAGCGCGCTCTTCACGATGCGCGCGACGGAGTTCGAGAGAGCCAGGTCGGCGGGCGCCCGGGCGGGTGCGTCGGCCATCGCGTCCGCGAAGAAGCGACTCTCGCGCAGCTGGCTCCCGGCGCCCGGCTCGAAGAGGTTCACGAACAGGAGGCCGGTCGCGACCGCCAGGGCCATGGTCGTGATGTAGAGCGCCAGGGTGCGCGAGCCGATCCGTCCGAAGTCGCTCGCGCGCGCCATGCCGGCGATGCCGTGGACGATCGACAGCAGGATCATCGGAGCGATCAGCATCTTGAGCAGGGCGATGAAGAGCTGCCCGACCAGAGCGATCTGCTCGATGCCGCTGCCTTCCCAGGCGCCGAGCGCCACCCCGGCCAGGCTGGCGGCCCCGATCTGCCAGTTGACCGAGATGCGCCCCTGCACCGCGACGATCGTCATGGCGACGAGCAGGCAGAGGTAGGCGAGCGCCCCGAGGCTCATCCCGGATCAGATCCCGGTGACGCTCCCGCGCGAGTTGATCTTGGTGATGACCTGGGCCATCAGGTTCTCGATCGGAAACTCGAGGTACCAGTCCGGGGTCTTGTCGTGCATCACGGTGGTGGTCCCCACCAGCCGGAAGTGCCAGCCTTCGTTCGCGGCCCGCTCCGAAACCGCCGCCAGACGGTCCCAGGCGGGACCGGAGAGGACCGGGTGGGCGCAGGCGATCGTGATGTCCCGGGCCCCGTGGTGCTTCAGCTCCTCGATGGCGGCCACCACCGAGCCGGCCGTGTCGATGATGTCGTCGACCAGCAGGACGTCCCGGTCCACGACCTGCCCGATCAGGGTCGAGCGCACCACCGCGTTGGGGCGGGAGTAGTCCCGCTCCTTCGAGAGCGCCGCCAGGTCCGCGGAGAGTCGCTCGGCGTACCAGCGCGCGCGCTCCAGACCGCCCACGTCCGGGGCGACCACGACGTCGCCGCCGATCCCACGCTCCTGGAGCCAGCCCACCATGTGCTTGGTGAGGTAGACGGTCTCCAGGGTGGTCTGGCTGGCGTCGAACATGCCGGCGATGGCGTCGTTGTGGATCTCGACCGTGAGTACCCGGTGAGCGCCAGCCACGCTCAACATGCGCGCGAAGAGTCCCGCGCTGATGCCCTCCCGGGTGCGGCCCTTGCGCTTGTCCTGACGTGCGCCGGGGTAGTAGGGGAGCACCGCCGTGACGAAGAGCGCGTCGGAGAGCTTCGCGGCCTCGACGGCGTGCAGGAGCATCACGAAGCGCTCGTACACCGACAGATCGTCGTGGTCACCCACGCACGATTGGAATACGTACGCGTCGCAGCCGCGGATGTTCGCGTCGATGACGAGCTTGCCCTCGCCGCACGCGAACCACGACTCGTGGGTGGGGACCAGCGACTCACCGAGGTGGTCCGCGACCTGGGCCGCGAAGCTCCGTCCGGACTCGCAGGTCAGGACGCAGAGGGGCGCGATCGGGGTGGGCATCGCGGCGCATCATAGCAACCGCCGTCGGGCGGCGACTACCGACTTGCCCCTGGCGCGCTCGCCATCTCCAGCCCGCCCTCCGCGGGGCTCGCCGAAGAGAGACCGCGTTTGGGCAGCGAGCGACCGCGGACGATCGCGAAGGTCGCGCCCTGTCGACCGATCCGATGTGCCACCGGCGCCTCCGGGAAGTTCCGGTCGAGTCCGTAGCGTGTGGTCCCCAGGTAGTAGTCGAAGGGCTCGGGCAGCCCGCCCGGTTGGGACTGGCTGGTGGTCCTGACCATCTCGACGCCCGGGGCGAGGAAGTGCCCCGCGCACTCGGCCGAGTAGGGATCTGCGGCCACCAGCACCGTCACGCCTCCCTCCTTCTCCCGCGCGCGAGCGTTCACCCACTCGATGCCCTCCTTGTAGCTGGAGAGCCAGTAGTCGGTCTCGTACCGCCCGGCGGCGCCCGGGAGTCCGCCGACGAAGACGTTGAAGTAGGTGCTCTGGTAGGGGTGGAGGGCCAGGTGGGAGCCGAGAGGGAGCAGGACGAGGGCCGCCACGGCGCCCGGAACGACGACGCGAAGCGTCGGGCCCGGTACCTGGGCCGGCTGCCCCGCGCGCCGCAGGAGCTCCACAGCCGTGGAGGCCCCCAGGCCCGCGAGCAGGGCCAGCGCCGGCAAGGCGAAGAGCAGGTGCCGCATGCCGTCATAGACGTTCGGACGCGAGAGCGTTGCGAGCGCCAGGGGAGCGAGCAGCCAGGCGGCGACCAGCACGCCGGCGCCGCTCCGCGGGTCGCGCGGCGCGCGCCAGCAGCGGTGGGCCACCACGCCCAGGCCCATGGCGGCCAGCAGTAGCAGTGACGGCGGGGTCGCGATCCACAGGTACTTGGCCAGGTAGTAGCGGGGGAGCTGGTCGCTCCGGGTGATCTCCCCCTCGAAGAGGACCGGGAAGACGTCGGGGAAGGACAGTGCGGCGATCACGGCACGCACGGGATGGGCGATGGGATTCTCGTGAGCCCAGGGCCAGAGTGCGACCATCGCGATCCATGCCAGACCCCAGGCGATCGCGCTCTCGCGGATCAGTCGCGGCAGCCCGGCGTCCCGGCCGCGGGTCACGATGCGCCAGACGACGGCGGTGCCGAAGATGCCCGCAAGCATCGGCAGGCCGCCGGGCCGCAGGGACAGGGTGGTCCCGAGCGCGGCGCCGCAAAGCAGGGCCGGGGCAGGCGAAGGGCGGTCCCGGCCGTCCTCCCGGGGCG
>JANQSB010000137.1 GCA_028284295.1 Myxococcota bacterium
ACGTCGAGAACGAGAACGTGCGGCAGCGCGTGCGCGAGCTGACCGACGGGGAGGGAGCCGACGTCGTGGTCGACGTCTCCTCCTACGCGACGGCGCCGGTCGCGGAGTCGCTCGACTACGTGCGCATGGGCGGTACCGTCGTCCTGGCCGGCGTGAAGGGCTTCAAGGACATCCCGCACTTCGTCTCGGACAAGATCGTGATGAAGGAGATCCAGATCCGGGGCGCCATCGGAGTGACCTCCAGCGGCTATCGCAGTGCGATCCGCCTGATCGAGTCCGGTCGCGTTCCCTTCGAGGAGATGCACACCCACGAGTTCGGTCTGCGCGACGCCGAGCTCGCCATCCGGACCCTGGCGCGCGAGATCCCCGGCGAGGAGTCCATCCACTCCTGCCTGCTGCCCACGGGCGCCTGAGGAAGGCGGCGGCGGGAACCATCCCGGGCGGGCTGCATCGCGTGCGCCCCGTCCGGTGCACCGAACCGAGGAGACGATGTTCGAGACGAAGAGCTGGGTGGAAGACGCGGGCTACGCCCGGGCGCTGGGCGTGTCCTGTGAGTCCCTGACCGAGGAGCAGGTGCGGCTGCAGCTTCCCTATGCGGAGGACAACGCCAATCCCGGCAAGGCACTCCACGGGGGCTGCGCGGCCTCGCTGGGCGTGATCGCCGCCCAGGCCGTGACGCGCGCCAATCTCGGTGCCGACGCCGGCCCCTTCCACACCGCGGGGATGCAGGTGAACTACCTGGCGGCCGCGATCGGCGAAGACGTCCACGCGACCGGCACGTTGCTGCGCCGGGGCAAGAACATGTGCTTCGTCGAGGTCGACGTCGCGACCGACGAAGGAAAGTCGATCGCCCACGTGACGAGCATGGTGCGCGCCCGCTTCGGTGCGGAAGCGCCGCAGCTTCCGCAGAGCCTCGGGGACGACGGGGCCGCCGATCCCGGGCCGATGGGTCCGCACATCGGCAAGCTGAACTTCGGTCGCAGCCGCGGGCTCTCGATCGATCACATGCAGGAGGGCCGTTCGCGCATCACGATGCCCCTCTCGGACGCCAACGCGGACGCCGGTGGTGGCATGCACGAAGGAGCGGTGGTGGCGCTCCTGGACACGACGGGTGCCATGGCGTCCTGGGCCGAGACCGGTCCGGGGCCCTACAAGGCCTCGACTCCGTCCCTGCAGGCGCAGCTCTTGTGCGAGCCGGTGCGCCAGGACCTGGTCGCCTACGGTCGCGTGGTGCAGCGCGACGGCGACGGCTTCTGGTCCGACGTCGAGGTGGCGGGAGCGACCGACGGCCGGGTCGTCGCGCGCGGGACGGTGCTGTATCGCATCGTCGTGCCGGAGGAGTAGTCGATGTCGGGTCACCCCCAGCCGGGAATCCTCGCGCCGCTCCCCGCGAACGCGCGTCATCTGTTCTTCGATCTCGAGCCGGAGGCCTCCCCGGAGCGCACCCGCACCCTGCTGGCGGGCCTGGTGCCCGGCGACGATCTGGTGGTCGGCGTGGGCCGGACGGTCACGTCGCTGCTGGACGCCCGCATCGACGGCCTGCGGGAGGCGCCGCCGCTGGAAGGGGTGGGCGTCAGCTTTCCGTCCACGCCGGTGGGTCTGTGGGCCTGGCTGCGCGGTGGCGATCGCGGCGATCTCGTCCACCGCACCCGCGAGCTCCGAGAAGCGGTCTCGCCCAGCTTCGAGCTCGTCGACGTCCTCGACTCCTTCGTCCACGGCGACAGCCTGGACCTGACGGGCTACGTGGATGGCACCGAGAACCCGACCGGGGACGACGCGGCGCGCGTGGCGCTCGTCTCCGGCCTCAGCCCGGGTCTGGACGGCTCGAGCTTCGTCGCCGTCCAGCGCTGGCGTCACGACCTCGCGGCCTTCTTCGCCATGTCGGAGTCCGAGCGCGACGCCACGATCGGACGCCGCATTCGCGACAACGAGGAGATCGAAGACGCGCCGGAGTCCGCTCACGTCAAGCGCACCGCGCAGGAGGACTTCGAGCCCGAGGCCTTCCTGGTGCGGCGGTCGATGCCCTGGGCGGATCCCGAGTCCGAGGGCCTCGTCTTCGTGGCCTTCGCGGCCGGCTTCGAGCCCTTCGAGGCGCTCTGCCGCCGGATGCTCGGCGTGGACGACGGTGTCACCGACGCGCTCTTCCGCTTCACGGCACCGGAGACGAGCAGCTACTTCTGGTGCCCGCCCATGGAGGGAGAGCGGCTGGATCTGTCGGCCCTGGTGTAGAGCGTCGCCGGGCCGTTCAGACTCCGTCCAGGGCTTCCCGCGTGCGTGCGGCAGCGCGTCGTCCCTGGGTGAAGAAGCTCACCGCGAAGCCGATCACGGCGGCGGCGCCGCCCAGCACGTAGCCGTCGACGAACACGTCGGCCGAGCTGCTGTCCGCCGTGAAGGCGGTGAGCACGCTGATGCCGGAGACCGCCCCGATGGACGAGGTCATCGAGGTCGCGGAGCTGGCGATGCCGAAGTTCCGCTCGTCGACGCTGTTGCCGACGATGGCCGCGACCGAGGGCTGGAAGACGCCGAATGCCAGCCCGGCCCCCACCAGGCCGCCCGCGATCAGGACGATCGACTCGAGCCAGGCGCCGAGCGCGAAGCTCGCCATGGCGACGACCAGGCCGGCCATCCCGACCACCACCATCGTCCGTTCGCCGATCCTCGTGGCGATGGATCCGCCGATGGGCGAGGAGAGGCTGAAGGAGATCGGGCGCAGCATGGTGAGGAAGGAGGTGGCGGTCGCCGAGTAGCCGAACACCTGCAGGAGCAGCAGGGGGGTGATGATGAAGCCGCCCATGTAGGCGAACTCGGAGAAGATCCGCGCCACCATCGGCAGTACGAAGTTCCGCCGCCGGAAGAAGTCGAGGGGGATCAGGGGGTGGCGCGCGCGCCGCTCGGCGTGCACGAAGGCGAGCAGCGCGAAGGGCACCAGCACCAGGGGCCCCCACACCGCGGGATGCGACAGGCCCCAGATCGGCATCCGGTTCACCCCGAAGGTGAGGGCGGAGGCCGCGACGGCGATGGTCGCTGCCCCGGCGATGTCGAAGCTCACGGCTTCCTGCTTGCGGGTCTCGCGCAGTACCAGGAAGGCCAGGGACCAGGCCACCAGCGACAGTCCGCCCTGGATCAGGAAGAGCGGGCGCCAGCCCAGCGTGTCGACCATCAGGCCCCCGATGGCGAGCCCGAAGACCGGCGCGCCCGCGGACACCAGACTGGCCCAGCCCATGGCCCGAACCCGCTCGTGGGGTGGGTAGACGTGGAAGAGCAGGGCGGTGGAGGCCGGCCAGGTCGCGGTTCCCATCAGCTGGGCGAGGACCCGGATGCCGATCAGACTGCCGGCACTCCAGGCTGCGGCCGCCGCGAACGCGAATCCCGCCGCGCAGCCGAAGCCGATCAGGTAGACGCGCCGGTGTCCGTGCAGGTCTCCCAGCTTGCCGAGGACGGGCAGGGCGAGGGCCTGCACGAGCATCGGGCCGGTGATCACCCAGGCCACGATCTCGGGGGTCGATCCGAGGTCGTCGGCGATGGCCTTCAGGGACACCGCCAGGATCGTGATGGTGAAGGACGAGGCCGCCATGCCCGAGAGGCACGCCGCCAGCACCCAGCGGGGGTACTCGGGACTGGCCTGGATTCGCTGGCCGAGGCGTCGGGTCATCGGAGAGCGATCCGGTGCATCTGCTTGAGACTCGCGGCTGGGGCGGATGGGGGCGCGGCGCCGGGTGCGCGCGGGGGTCCTACGCTGACACAGGTCCGGTCCGCGTCAACGCAACGGTAGAATGCGCCCCGCAGGAGGCGGCCGAAGCGAGTCATGAGCGCAAGCACCCAGCCGGATTGCATCTTCTGCCGAATCGTGGCGGGCGAGGCCCACTCCCATCCCGTCCACGAAGACGACGACGTGCTGGCGTTCATGGACATCCAGCCCGTGGAGCCCGGTCACACGTTGATCATTCCCAAGCACCACTACGAGAACCTGCTGGAGTCGACCCCGGAGGCCATGGCGGCCGTGGCACGTGTCTCGGTGCCCCTGGCCCGTGCGCTTCGCGAGGTGTTCTCGCCGGACGGGATCTTCGTGGCGCAGACCAACGGGGTGGCCGCGGGCCAGACCGTCTTCCACTACCACCTGCATCTGATTCCGCGCTGGCATGGCAGCCGAGTGCAGCTGCACGGTCGGCGCCTCGCGGACCCCGAGGAGCTGGCTGCACACGCGGTGCGGATCCGGGCGGCCCTGCGGGGGGGCGAAGACGCGATCGAGACAGAATCCGTGCAGGATTGAGTGGTTCGGGCCCCTTGGGCACGGTCCTTCTTGACAATCCGTCCGCTCCGGTGCCATATAGCTTTCGAGTAATCGTCCTGGGCCTACTCGAAAGCTATCCGCAGGGCGAGACCGAAAGCCATCCCCGCACGTCCCCCTGGCTACCGGTACGACCCCGATCGGGGTGCATCCGGCCCGTCTGGGCGACGTCCCAACCGACCGGAGAACCCCCCAGAATGGCCACCGACGCTGTCACCCCCGACGAGCGCCTGTCCGGCGAGTCCGCCGACTTCGTCCTCGATCCCGATGCCGTTGCCTGTGGCGCGCGCGCGGTCGACAGCTACCTCGAGACCCTGAAGCCCGGCGACGGCCGGCGATCCGCCGAGGACGCGCTGCAGACCCTGGCGCTGCTGTTCACCGACGGCGTCTGCGACGCGCGCGAGTTCCCCTGGCAGCAGGTCAAGGCCTACCACGGTGCCGCGGCGCTCAACATCCTGAAGGAAGAGGGCACCCCGGCCCGGCTCGAGTCGCTGCGCTTCAATCGCGACCCGAGCCGCAAGTACCGCCAGGTGCCGAACGTCTACGCCGCCAAGCACGTGCAGAAGCTCCGGAATTCGCTGCGGCGGGTGATCAGCGAGTGCCACAAGCTCGGCTTCCTGACCGACGTCGAGCTGGAAGAGGCGCTCCGCTTCCCGAAGGCCGACGGCAAGGTGTCGACCCGGGGCCGCATCCTGAGCGCCAGCGAGTTCCGCGCCCTCACCAGCGCCTGCACGGTGGACACTTCGCCCCAGGGTGCTCGCGACTGCCTGATCCTCAGCCTCGGCTACCAGGGTGGGCTTCGCACCAACGAGATGCTGGCGCTCACCGTCAAGGACATGAAGTACGACAACCGACGCGGGCAGGTCACCGTCTACGTGAAGGGCACCAAGGACAGCCGCGGCCGGACGGTGCCGCTGCAGAACGGTGCCCTGATCGCCCTGGAGGACTGGCTCGAGGCCCGCGGAAGCGACGCGGGGGCACTGCT
>JANQSB010000013.1 GCA_028284295.1 Myxococcota bacterium
GGGTGTCGAGGCCTTCGTAGGCCTCGTCCCGGTCGATCTCGGTCGCGATGCCGAGCTCGAGCTCCGGCAGCCATCGCCAGGCTCCGATCACCTCGACGCCCCGATAGTCCCGGTAGCCGTCGACGTCGCTGCCATCGATCTGGCTGACCGCCTGGGCGGCCATCCGGGTGAGCGGTCGGGCGCGCGCGGGCAGCTCGGGGACGAAGCCCTCCACCATGTTGCCGCCCGGGTCCCGGATCTGGATCAGGGTGGTGCGCTGTGCCTCGGGATCGGCGGGAAGCAGGCCCAGCTCGACGAGCTCGTCGATGAAGCGACTCTGGGACAGCATGCGTCCGTCGGCGTCGAACGCGTAGGTCTCGCCCGACTCGCCCATGCGGGCCACGCGGAGGATCTCGCTGAAGCCGCCGTTCGCGTCCTGGGCGAAGGCCAGGACGGCGATCACCTCGCCGGACTCGTCGCGGACAGGGGCCGCCATGTAGAAGAGCGCCCCGCGCTCCTGGAACGCCTCGGGGCCCTCGCCCGTGAGATCCCGCACCGACCGGACGAAGATCGAGTCGCCGTCCGTGAGGCGCTTCCAGTGTCTCGGCGTGACCGCGAGTCGGCTGCCCTGGAGTCCGTCGTCGGAAGCAGCGAGAACGACCGCGTTCGGGTCGAGGATGAAGAAGTTGAGGACGCGCTGCTCCCGCATGAACGGGTCGAGTGTGCGCCGCAGCGCCGTGCCGGCCGGGGACTCCAGCAGTGCCGCTCGGGCGTCGTCTGCCGAGTGGGCCAGCTCGCGGAGCGCCAGGATGGGCTCGACGAGGTCGGGCGTTCCGGCCTCGCCGCGGGCCAGCGCCTGTTGCCCGTCCATCCACAGGCGCAGGGACTCGATGTCCGACTCGAGGATCGTGGTGAGCTCGCGCGTCAGCTGCGCGCGGGTCGACGTCTCGATCGCTCGATAGGCGTAGATTCCCACGCCTCCGATGAGGAGCACCACGACGAGCGGGATCCACCAGAGGCTGGAAGCGAGCCAACGCGCCACGGACGCGAGTCTAACCCACGCTCCGACCCGTCCAATCGTCCGGGGCGCGTTGCCCGGCGGACCCGGCCCTGCTAGGAACCCGCGACCGATCGACTCGAGGAGGATCGTCATGAAGCGTCTCGCCACCTGGATCCTGGGCCTGCTGCTCCTCTGCACGGGCTGTGCAGCACTGGGGACGGGGTCGGACTCCCCCGTTCTGGATCGTATTCGCAAGAACGGCGAGCTGCGGGTCGGCATGACCGGCGACTACCCCCCGCTCAGCATCATCGACAAGCGGGACGAGACGATCGGGCTCGAGCCGGACCTGGCGAATGCCCTGGCCGCCACCCTGGGCGTCCGGCTGACGGTGGTGCGCCTGCCTTTCGACCAGTTGATGGGCGCGGTCGAGGAGGGGCAGGTCGACCTGGCGATGGCCGGCATCACGATGACGCCCGAGCGCAACATGAAGGTCGCCTTCGCGGGTCCCTACTTCGTTTCCGGCAAGGCGGTCCTGACCCGCTCGGAGCTGCTGGCCCGGGCCACCGGCCCCTCGGTGCTCGACAAGCCCTCGATCAAGCTGGTGGCCCTGAGCGGAACCACGAGCGAGGGCTACGTGAAGAACGCCGTGCCCAACGCGACCCTCATCACGACGAAGAACTACGAAGAGGCCGTCACCATGGTCGTCGGAGGAGCCGCGGACGCGATGGTGGCCGACTTCCCGATCTGTGCCGTGGCCGTCCTTCGCAACCCGGGAGCGGGCCTGCTCACCGTCGTGTCCCCGTTCACCTTCGAGCCGATCGGAATGGCGCTCCCGGCGAACGACATGCTCTTCGTGAACCTCGTGCAGAACTACCTGACCAGCCTCGAAGGAACCGGACTGCTCGATCAGCTGCGCGAGAAGTGGTTCAACGATCCTTCCTGGGTGCTCGCGCTGCCCTGACGCCGAGCGCGGGTCGCATCAGGACGCCGGTGGATCGAGACCCACGGCCTCGCGATCGCGCGCGTGCTCCTGCATCGGATCGATCTCGAGGTAGCGGCCCAGGTAGTGGACGCCCAGGTAGAAGGGCCCCGTGTCGAGCAGGGCGACGACCAGCTTGAAGACGTAGCCCGAGCCGATGAAGACCCACAGCTGGGGCCAGATCGGGGCTTCGGGGTCGAGGGGGAGTCCCTTCGCGTAGAAGTGCGTGATGGTGATGACCGCGAAGGTGTCGACGAACTGCGAGACCACCGTCGAGCCGTTGTTCCGCAGCCACAGGTGCCGTCCCCGCGTCAGGCTCTTCCAGAAGTGGAACAGGAAGACGTCGCACATCTGTGCCGCCAGGTAAGCGATCATCGACGCGACGACCGCTCCCATGGTGAGCATCCGGATGCGGTAGAAGGGAAAGTCGTAGGCGTCGGTCGAAGGCAGCCCCGTCGCCGGGTCGAAGGCGGGGGTCGGCGGCAGGACGCCGCCCAGCCACAGGAAGGCCACCACCCACAGGTTGAGGCCGAGCCCGACCCAGACGACGAAGCTCGCGCGCCGGCGGCCGTACAGCTCGCTGATGAAGTCGGTGCACAGGAAGGTGATGGGGTAGGGCAGCACCCCGACGGCCAGTGCCATCGGGATCCGAGCCCCGAACACCTCGAAGGAGAGGTCGATGAAGCGCGAGACGCCCAGGATGTTGAGCATCGTCATCGAGCCCAGGAAGAGCCCGGCCAGCACCAGGAAGACGCGCTCGCGACGCGCGTGCAGCCGGGAGGCCTCGATGGGGTGCAGGTCGCTCACCGCAGGCGATCGTAGCGACGCGGGCGCGATTTGCTCCCGACGCGACTCGGGACCACACTCGCCGCCCATGTCGAATCGGGTGGGGTGGAAGGGCGCTCGTACCGTCGTGCCGTGGATCTTCGTGATCCTCGCGGTCGCGGGTTGCAGCACGCGCTCCGGCCCCGGCCCCGGTCCCGGCGTCGACGAGGTCGGCTCGGCGCTCGAGGCCACCGAC